>NZ_ALXG01000038.1:0-98412 GCF_000512295.1 Fructilactobacillus florum 8D | reverse complement strand
CTGTCTGTCTGTCTGTCTGTCTGTCTGTCTTCATTATTTTAGACCTCTTAATTATCCAATAACGGTTATTTTCGATAATTCTATTATATAATTAACCTATAGCAAATTGAATCTTATTTTTTACTACGCCGTAAACTTCTATAATAAAAACAGGGAGGTTTCATCATGGAATACTATCAATTACAAAATGGCATGCAACTACCAAAAATTGGATTTGGAACCTATAAATTAACTGGGACTAACGGAGCTCGGGCGATTACAACCGCGATTAACAACGGTTATCGACTCATAGATAGTGCTTACAACTATGAAAATGAGGGAGCCCTCGGCGTAGCGCTTCAAAATGCTGATATAGCACGCTCCCAGCTTACCATTACTTCCAAACTCCCTGGACGGTATTATCACCGTGACCAAGCTATCACTGCTATTCAAGAATCACTCTACCGTAGCCGGCTGGATTATTTTGACTTATACCTGCTACACTGGCCCAATCCTAAGAGAGATCAGTACGTCGAAGCATGGCAAGCCCTGCTGGATGCCCAAAAATTTGGACTAGTCCGTGCCGTTGGAGTCTGTAACTTCCTGCCAGAACATCTTGACCGGCTCCAACAAGCAACTGGCGTGCTCCCCCAAATCAACCAAATTGAACTTCATCCTTATTTTAACCAGGCTCCGCAACGTGCTTATGATGAACAGCATCAAATTCTCACCCAGGCCTGGAGTCCGCTGGGACGAGCCAGTGTTATGTTACAAGACCCGGTCTTAAACCAAATCGCTGATAAATATAAAGTTAGCGTGGCGCAAATAATACTACGCTGGGATCTACAGCTAGGGGTGCTTCCGATTCCCAAGGCAATCCATTCAAGCAGACAACTAACTAATCTGGACATTTTTAGTTTTACGCTTACCCCAGACGACATGGAGCGGATTAATCAACTTAGCAAACCAGATGGACGCACTCACCAACAGGATCCTGCTAGCTACGAAGAATTTTAAAGCTTACCAAAGATTAGCAAAGTGCTAGTCTTTTTTTATACAAAAAAACGTCTTATCGTATAGATAGGACGTTTTACAAATATTGATACAAAAGTACTCTTTAACGTTTTTTGAATGATTGTTTGATCCGAGCAGCTTTTCCTTGCCGGTCGCGCAGGTAGTAAAGTTTCGAACGACGAACCTTACCGTGGCGAATAACCTCGACTTTATCAACTCGTGGTGAGTTAACAGGAAAAATCCGCTCAACTCCAATCCCATTACTGATCTTACGAACCGTATAGGTAGCTTGGATACCGGCCCCACGACGTTTGATTACAACCCCCGTGAAATCCTGTAACCGTTCATTGTCACCTTCGACCACTTTAACGGAAACCGTTACAGTATCTCCAGCTCGAAAATCAGGAATATCAGAACGAAGCTGTGCTTGGTTAATCTTTTCGATTAATTGATTCTGGCGCATATTCTCTTCTCCTAACTAGCATTCTTATCTTCACGACAGCGGAATACTGTTGATTTTAGTTTTACAACTAAACACAATAATATCATATTAAAAATCTAAACGCAAAGATCTTACAAATTTTCTGCTCTAATTTCTGCTAAAAATCGTTTTGCTTGTTCAGACAACTGTTGTTCGTGGATTAGATCTGGACGCTTCAAGTAGGTTTTTCGGATAGATTCTTTAAGTCGCCAAGCGGCAATTTTCTGATGATCACCGCTTCGTAATACTGCTGGAACCTCCTGCCCACGGAAAACTGCTGGTCTAGTATATTGTGGTGCCTCCAACAATGATTGTGAAAATGAATCATCAGCCGCCGACTGTTCATTCCCCAAAACTCCCGGCAACAATCGACAGATGGCATCAATCATTACCAGAGTTGGCAACTCACCACCCGTTAAAACATAATCACCAATTGAATATTCATCAGTGACAACTTGCTTAATGCGCTCATCGTATCCTTCGTAATGACCACACAAGAAGGTTAAATGGTCTTCTTGGGCTAACTCTGCTGCCGCCTGCTGATCAAAGCGTTTTCCACCAGGATCCGTTAAAATTACCCGGCCGGTTGAATAGCCTTCATGCTCAGCTGTCTCCTGCGTGCTGACCACCGCATCACAAATTGGTTGCGGTTGTAAAAGCATGCCAGCTCCACCTCCGTAAGGCGTATCATCAACATTATGGTGTTTATTAGTCGAGAAATCACGAAAATTAGTGATTGCCACCCGTAGTAAATCACGATCTAGCGCCTTACCTAAGATGGAATCATGCAGAGGACCGTTTAACATCTCTGGAAAAAGGCTTAAAATATCGATTTTCATTATTCTAATCCTTCTAATAAATCAACCACAATCCGACTTTGCTCCAAATCGACCTGTTTAATTACCTGATCAATTTTTGGTAACAGCAAGTCTGATTGATCAGGGCGTTCTACAACCCAGACATCATTGGGACCTAGATCCAAAATTTCTTTGACCTGCCCCAGCTTCCGATTATTTAAATCATAGACTGGTAATCCAATAATTTGATGATAGTAATAAGCCCCTGGCTCTAATTCGTCGTTGGCCTGCTGATCCATACGGATCTTTAAGAGTGCTGGCTTTAAAAACTCAACATCATTGATGGAATCATACCCAGAAAAATGGAGGATTACAAGCTGCTTATGCCGACGCATTCCATCAATTTGCAGTACTACCGGTTTGCCCTGTTTAGGAAAAGCTGTCACTTCGGCCCCAATTTGAAACCGTTGTGCAACAAAATCCGTAATTACTTGGACTCGAACTTCGCCGCGTAAACCCTGTGTATTTACGATTTCGCCAATTTCAAGATATTTCATTTGTTCACCTATCTCAAAAAACTCCCACTAAAACCTAGGTTTATGTGAGAGTTTTTGCTATTTACCATCATTAATGATTAATTTTACGCGCTTATCATCTTGTACGTGAACACTATAAACCAGTGCTCGTACCGTTTGTGCGACTCGCCCATGTTTCCCGATTACTCGGCCGACATCCTTAGGATTGGTTGACAGAATAAATTCGTGAAACTCAGGTGATTCCCGATGGCGAATGTTAACTTCGTCAGGAAATTTAACCAATGGTTTAACGATTGTCATTATTAAATTATCAAAATTTATCATGATTAATTATTTCTTGCTTGCGAGTTTAGCCTCATGAAGTTGTTTCATGATTCCCGCTTTCGATAAAATGTTACGCACCGTATCGGATGGTTGCGCACCCTTTTGTAACCAATCCATAATCGAATCAGCCTTCAAAGTAACCTGTTCGGTCTCTTTTAGTGGGTTGTAAGTCCCAACATTTTCAATAAAACGACCATCACGAGGACTCCGTGAATCGGCTACCACGATTCGATAAAATGGGTTTTTCTTTGATCCCATACGTTTTAAACGAATTTTTACTGACATTCTTGCCACCTCCTATCAAATTTCTTCACGCTCATAATTTTAACAGGCTTTTACCCCAATGTAAAGGTTTTTTCTTTACAGGTTATTTTTTGCGTTTCTTAGTTCGTTTGCGCTTGTTTTTTTTGATTTTTCGACTCATGCGTTTCATCGCTAAATTGGAAAGTTTTCCCATCCCCTTACTCATCCCAGTTGCATTCATCATTTGTTCCATGCCACCCATGTTTCCATTTGAAACCTGGTTCATCATTTTTTTCATTTCATTGAACTGCTTGATCAGCCGGTTAACGGTTTGAATTGGTTGCGCCGAACCGCGAGCAATTCGACGACGCCGAGACGGGTTCAAGAGATCAGGATTCTCACGTTCCTGGTTAGTCATCGAATAGATAATTGCCTTGATTTTGTCAAGCTCATGCGGATCCATGTCAACATTTTTCAAGGCGGGATTATTTGCCATTCCTGGAATCATCCCGATCAGGTCTTTAATCGATCCCATGCGCTGCAACTGTTCAAGTTGATCGACAAAGTCATCAAAATCAAAAGAATTCTCTTTGATTTTTTCATTTAGCTGGCGGGCTTTCTTTTCGTCAATCGTCTGCTGCGTCTTTTCGACTAACGAAAGCACATCACCCATTCCTAAAATTCGTGAAGCCATTCGGTCAGGATGGAAAACATCCAAATCAGCTAACTTTTCTCCCTGTCCGGTATATAAAATTGGTTTGCCTGTGACCGCTTTGATTGAAAGTGCTGCACCACCACGGGTATCACCATCTAATTTAGTTAAAATTACCCCCGTAATATCGAGCGCGTCGTTAAAACCTTCTGCTGTCTGAACCGCATTTTGTCCAGTCATTGCATCAACGACCAGTAAGGTATCCGTTGGGTGAACAGCTGCTTTAATCTTTTTCAATTCATCCATCAATGAATCATCAATTTGTAACCGACCCGCGGTATCAATAAAAACGTAGTCATTGTGATTAGCCTGAGCTGCTTTAACCCCATCAATAGCAATCTGAACCGGATCAACATCCGTCCCCTCAGCAAAAACGGGAACATCAATTTGCGCTCCCACTTGTTGCAGTTGCTCGATGGCAGCGGGTCGATAAACATCGGCTGCAATCAGTAATGGTCGTGCTTGCTTTTCTTGTTTTAGTTTTCGCGCTAATTTCCCAACGGTGGTCGTTTTACCGGCTCCTTGCAATCCAGCCATCATCACAATGGTTGGAATCTTGGGTGCCGTGGTCAATTCAGTGGTCGCTCCCCCCATCATTTCCGTCAATTGTTCATCGACAATTTTAATGATTTGTTGTCCGGGGTTTAATCCCTCTAAAACATTTTCTCCGTTGGCCTGCTCTTCAACCTGTTTTACAAATTTTCGAACCACCGCAAAGTTTACATCAGCATCAAGCAATGCTAGACGGACTTCCCGCATCGTACTTCGCAAATCTGCTTCGCTAATTTTACCCTTGCCGCGTAGATTCCTAAAGGCGGTTTGTAATCGCTCGCTTAATCCTTCGAATGCCATGGTTGTCTCCTACTCCTCATCAATTTTTTCTAATTGTTTAATCAATGGAATCACCCGGGAACTCACAGTTGAATCTACGTCGATTTCCCGTTGTAACTGGTCTAGAATCTGGCTACGTGCCTGAAATTTAGCATACAAATGCATTTTAGTCTCATAGTCTTCTAACGTTTGTTCGGTTCGTCGCAGATTATCATAAACTGCCTGCCGGCTAACCGCAAAATTTTCAGAAATTTCTCCAAGCGACAAATCATCAGCATAATATTGGCTCACATAGGCAGCTTGTTTTGCTGTTAATAGTGGTCCGTAAAATTCATATAGTGCATTAATCCGATTATCTTTGGCTAACTTAACATCAAATTGTTCACTATTCATGGGTTGGTTCCTTTAATAATCCTTTAAACAAACCATCAACAAATTCCTGGGGATCAAAAGGTTGCAGGTCTGAAACTCCTTCTCCAAGCCCAACGTATTTAACGGGAATTCCTAGTTCGCTCTTAATGGCTAAGATAATCCCACCGCGAGCCGTCCCGTCAAGCTTAGTCAGCACAATTCCAGTAATTTTTGCAACTCCTTGAAATTGTTCGGCCTGTGATAATGCATTTTGCCCAATAGTGGCATCAATTACCAGTAAAACTTCTTGTGGAGCCGTAGGAATCTCACGTTGAATAATCTTATTCATTTTAGCCAATTCGTTCATCAGGTTAACCTTGTTTTGCAACCGACCAGCCGTATCAACAAACAAAATGTCATAGTGTTCGCGTTTAGCCCGTTCCACTGCATCATACACCACAGAAGCTGGATCACTTCCCTCAGGCTTTTTCACAATATCAACTTGGTCACGACGAGCCCATTCATCCAATTGTTCAATTGCTCCCGCTCGAAAGGTGTCAGCCGCTGCGACTAGTACTTTTTTACCAGCTACGCGATATTGATTTGCCAATTTCCCGATTGTCGTCGTCTTGCCAGCACCATTCACCCCAATCAACAAAATCACTGTTGGACCATCAGGATTTAACGTTAATTCCTGCTGTCTGGCGGTAGAATCGTCATACATTTCAATTAGCTTCTCAACGATAAAGTTTTGAACCGCTGCCGGTTGCTTAAGATTGTTTAACTTAACAGCGTCACGTAATTCATCGCTAATTTGAGTTGACATCTTTACGCCAACATCTGCTTGAATCAGGGTATCTTCTAAGTCATCAAAAAATGACTCATCAACTGAGCGAAAACTGGCAAACAACCGATTTAGCTGTTGACCAAAAGCAGACCGCGATTTTGAAAGACCGTGCTCATAGGTTTTTTCTGTTGTTTTCGGTTTACTTTCACTTTGACTCTCAACTACGCTAGAACTTTCGCTAGTACTTTGACTGGTAGTTTGGCTACTCTGTGATCCGAAAGTACTTTGGCTAGTCGCCGAACTAAGCTTTTCACTAGATTGAGCTGCGGTCTTAGAATCAGATTCTGCAGGAGCTGTAACTTCAGTACTCGTTGATTTTGTCGTACTGACACTGTCAGCTTCACTTTCTGATGATACTGGTGTGCCCTGGCTCTTGGAATCAGCTTCAACTGGCTGTTCTTGCTGTGTGACCGTGCTATTTTTTTTCTTAAAAATATCAAACAATCCCATTATCATTGCTCCTTATTTAGTTACTACCCTTCAGATCAACCGCTACTAGTTTGGAAACTCCTGAATCCTGCATTGTAACTCCATACAACTGGTCAGCATAAATCATCGTTTCTTTCCGATGAGTAATTACAATAAATTGTGTGCGGGCTTTAAGTTGTTTCATATAGCGCGCAAACCGATCAACATTAGCTGGATCGAGTGCCGATTCTGCCTCGTCCAGAATTACAAACGGTACAGCTCGAACTCGGATAATCGCAAATAATAGTGCCAGTGCTGTGAGCGATTTTTCACCACCCGACAATAAATTAAGACTCCGAAAACGTTTCCCCGGAGGTTGAACCTTAATATCAATGCCAGTGGTTAACATTTCAGTTGGGTTTTCTAATACTAATCGGGCCTCTCCGCCCCCAAACATCTCACGAAAAACCTGACTAAACTCCTGTGCCACCGCAATAAAGGTTGCTTTGAATTTTTCCTTAACGGTTTGATCCATCTTATTCATAACTGACAGTAATTTTTGTCGAGCAACTAACAAATCATCAAGCTGGGACTGCATAAAATCCATCCGTTTTTTAGTTTCACGAAAAGCTTGGATTGCCCCTAGGTTAACTGGTTCAAGCTCCGTCAGGCGAGTTTTCAATTGCTTAATTTTAGTGGTCAGTTGTGTTGAATCAACCTGTTTGGTTGGCAATTCGTCCATTTTCTGCGATAACTCTGTTTGCTGTTCGTGGAGAGCTTGAAGTCGCTGCTTGGTTTCTTTCAATTGCTGCGTCTGTTGTTGTCTTTGTTCCCCGGTCTGTAACAGAAGCTGCTGTTGTTGATCGATCGTTTTCTCTAAATCATGTTCTTGTGCTTGTAGCATTTCGATGGTAGCTTTTCCCTGCTTAAGTTGCACTCCAAGGTCAGTAATCACCTGCTGAAGTTTAGCAATTTGGGGATCTGGCGTTGCTCTAATTTGTTCGAGCTCCTTCGTCAAATCCTGTAAGCGACGTTGTAAATTATGTTGCTGTTGTTGCTGCGCTTGTTGTTGCTGAGTTCGTTGTTGTTGGTCGTGCTCCAACTGACGGAAACGCTCCTGGGCTAGCATCAGCTGTTGTTTAGTTGTATTTAATTGAGCTTGTTGTTCAGCTAACGCCGTCCGCTTGGTACTCAACTGCTGCTGTTGTTCTTTAGTCAAGGACTGCTGTTTTAGCTGCTGCTCCTTTAAATCATTGATTTCTAAAACCAGCTGAGCGCGTTGGCTGGTTGCCTGGTCCGTTGTTGTTTGATTCTGTAATAACAATTTTACCGCTTGATAGTCGCGCTTTTGTTGCTGAACTAACTGTTGCTGCTGAACCACGGCAGCTTTGGCAATCTCAACCTCCGACCGTAATTTGACAGCCGCTTGGAATTTGGCTTCTCGAGTTTCTTGCCATTGTTGCTGGCGAGTTTGAAATGCTGTTAGGTCAGTTTCAGCTTGGCGAACTGCCGTTTGTAATGTTTGCGTCTGCTGCTGCAATTGCTGGAGTTGTTCCCGTTGCTGCAATAAACCCGTTGTTTTTTGCTGATTTTTTCCACCAGTAATTGAGCCCCCCGCATTAACAACATCACCGTTCAAACTAACCACGCGATAGCGGTGTTCAATTGCTTTGCTGATACTGGTGGCTTGGGCCAAGTCCGTTGCAATAATTACGTTCCCAAGTAAATGTTGCTTTACTTGGTTTAAATCTGCTGGCATGTCGACTAGATCGCTTGCTACTCCGACAAACCCCGGCTGTTTCTGTAATTTACGAGCAACAGTAGGAGCTAATAAACGAACTCGCAGTGCATTTTTAGGTAATACGGTTGCTCGTCCTTGATGTTCTCGATTTAGAAACCGAATGGCAGCTTGGGCAGCTGCAACATCGGCAACAATTACTTGCTGCAGGGCACTTCCAAGTGCCGTTTCCATTGCTGTAACGTACTGCTTGGGGACCTTGAGAAAATCAGTTACAATGCCTAAAACCCCGGGCAGCTGAGTCCGATGTGCTAACAGACTCCTAGTTCCTCGATAAAGATTCTTATGACCAGTAACAATTGATTGTAAATTTTGTGACTGAGCCCGCTGTTGTTGAAACTCCTGCTGCTTAGCCAGAAGCTGTTGTTCTAACCGTTGTTGTTCATGTACCCATGAATCACGTTGTGTCTCTAGTTCTGCAAGCTGAGTTTCTTCAGTTTGTAGTTGCTGACGTAGTTTACTGTGCGCCTGTACTTTATCCTGATAGTTACTGTGCGCCTGCTGCAGTTTTTCTTTAACTAAAGCAAGCTTCTGGGTCTGAGCTTTGTGGTTTGCAGCATCCTGCTGTGCTGCTTTATCTAGACTTTGTAACTCATTTTCCTTCTTGGTCAGCGTTTGCATGATTACAATGTAAGCTTGCTGAGTATCTGCTAATTTTTGTTCCAAGTGCTTAATCTGTTGCGGTTGGAGCTGTTGTTGCTGCGCAGTCACCTTGCCCTTCAAATGCTCTAGCTCCTGCTGTTGCTGCTGAGATTGTACCTGTTGTTGCTGTCGCACTGCTTGAACCTGCTCCAACTGTTGCTTACTAGTTGCTACTGCATCTTGTAACTCGGCTTGTTGTTTTGATAAAAATTGACGCCGTTGGTGGCGTAAGCGTTGCTGACTTTGTGCTTCTTCAACTAACTTGGTTTCTGCCAACTGTTGTTGATGTAAATCATCCAAATGCTGTTGGTGGTCGCTGGCTTGTTCGGATAGCGTTTGTTTTTGTAGCTGAAGCTTTTTTACGTCAGCAACAAGTTGATTTTGCTGGTGCTCGGTCATCTTTGTCTGTGCTTGTAACTGTCGTTGCTGTTGTTCTACCGCCGAAGTAGCAACTTGTAATTGCTGATATTGCAGTTTTCGCAACTCGTGTTGTTGTTGCAGATATATTGCTGCCGTCGCCTGTTGCTTTTCAAGAGGACCCAATTGTTTTTGTAGCTCATTCACAATATCTGTAATGCGATCCACGTTCGCCTGGGTTTCTGCTAGTCGATTTTTAGATTCTTGTTTTTGTTTTTTATATCGATAAACACCAGCAGCCGTCTCAATTACCGCCCGGCGCTGATTCAAGTTCTCATCTAAAATTGCATCGACATTTCCCTGTGAAATAATTGAAAGAGAGCCCTCTCCCAGACCAGTATCTAACAGCAGTTGGTTAATTTCGCGGAGCAAACACTCGCGATTATTAAGTAAATAAATACTTTCCCCACTACGATAATATTTTCTAGTAATTTTTACTTCGGAAAAATCTGATTGCAACCAGTGAGTAGAGTTATCAAACAGCAAGCTGACCTCAGCTCGATTCAAGGGATGACGATTTTTTGAACCAGAAAAAATGACATCCTTCATCCGATTACTACGCATGCTTTTAACCGACTGTTCGCCTAGTGCCCAACGAACTGCTTCAATGATATTGCTCTTACCACTACCATTTGGACCTACAACCCCCGTCAGTCCTGCCTCAAAATTAATGGTGGTTGGGTCCGCAAAGGACTTAAATCCGGCAATTTGAATTGATTTTAATTTCAAAATAAATTCCCCGCAACTTACTGCAATTTTTGATCCTGAATTCCTAATTTATCAAGGGCTGCCTTGGCAGCAGCTTGCTCGGCAGCTTTTTTCGAGTGTCCCTCACCTGTCCCCAATGATTCCTGATTAATGACTACGACCACTTTGAACTGGCGATCATTATCCGGACCATCCTCATCTAGCAATTGATAGTCAATGGCTACCGGGCCGTTAATTTGAATAGCTTCTTGTAGTTCAGTTTTATGGTCGAAAAATTCGTCAAACCAGCCTTCATCCAGTTTCGGGAAAATTACTAGTTGACAGAAGTGCTGGACCGTGGCGAGACCTTGATCAAGATAGACTGCCCCAATAAATGATTCAAAAATATCACATAAAAGTGAGTCACGATTTCTGGCTCCGGCTTTTTCTTCACCTTTACCTAATCGAATATATTTTTCAAAATTACATTCGCGCGCAAAGCGACTAAAACTATGCCGGTTAACCATTGCTGCTCGCAACCGAGTCAATCGACCTTGAGGCATCTCCGGATACCGTTCAAAAATATAATCTGAAACTACCAGTTGGTAAACTGCATCACCTAGAAATTCTAATCGTTCATAAAACTTGAGTCCCTGATCGGGATGTTCATTCACATATGAAGCTTGGGTAAAGGCTTCATCTAATAATTTTTCATCATTAAATTTAATTCCATATTGTTGAGCCAACATATCATCAAATTCCTTTTGCACAACGCAACCTCTCCTTCATGCATATTTAATGCATAGTATAGCATTAAATTAAAAACCCCATCAGTTGCGATGGAGTTTTCTTTATTTTTTCTTTGGCTTAGTAGCAGTATTTGTAACAATTAATGTCACTAAATCATGGACCGTTTGAATCTTTTCAGCACTATCATTTGGAACTACGTCACCAAACTCATCTTCAATTTCAACGATAAACCGAGCTAAGTCGACAAAATCGGCTCCCAAATCCTGCCTAAATTTGGTGGTGCCTTGTACTTGATCTTTTTGAATATTAAAATCTAGACTAATTAAATTCGCCACTTTTGGAAAAACCTGTGCTTCGTCCATAATTGGCCTCCTATTTTTCTGTTGCCTGCTTTGTCACAGCACTTTTAAGTAGATATTCTTTAACCGCCTCAGTATACCCAGAGGAAGCAATCTCATAAGCATGATCTAAGCAATTTTTAAACATCTTAGCAGTACTGTTACCGTGACCCTTAATCACCGGTGATTGTAATCCTAACAGGACGGCACCGCCATAGCGCGTATAGTCCATTTTTTTGGCAATTGCTTGCAATGGTCGTTTTAGCAAGAGTGCTCCAAGTTTACCACGTAATCCACTAGTTTTAATACCTGTTTTAAGCATATTAATCACTGCCAAAGCACTGCCTTCGGTAGCTTTTAAGGCAACGTTTCCAGAAAAGCCATCGGTCACGACCACATCAGCCACCCCATTCAACAGGTACCGCGATTCAATATTTCCAATGAAATTAATTTCACCATTTTCACCCATCTGTACTAACATGTCATGCATTTTTTGATGAGCGATATCACCCTTGTCGGCCTCACTTCCATTATTAATCAAGCCAACCCGCGGATGTTTTACTTTGCGTACATTCTCAGCATAAAAGGTACCGAGTGTTGCATACTGACGAATATTATCTAACTTTGCATCAGCATTTGCACCAGCATCAATCATCGTAAATCCGATTTCATTATCGATCACTGGCATCGTAACGGTTAAACCAGGACGATCAATTCCCTTAATTCGTCCAATCATTAATAGCCCCACCACCATCAGTGCTCCAGTACTTCCAGCCGAAACAAGGGCATCCGCCGCGCCATTTTTCACTGCCAGCGCTGCTTGCACGATACTAGAATCGCGTTTGCCCTTTACAGCTCGAACCGGTTCGTCTTCCATGGTGATCATCTCTGTCGTCGGTTTGATTTTAATCCGAGTTGAATCCTTCAGTTGCGCTTGCAACTGCTGTTCGTCACCAAACAATAAAATTTCTAGGTCTTGGTGCTGATCGCGAGCCAGTTCGGCTCCTGCTACCATTGCCTCGGGGGCGTGATCGCCACCCATGGCATCAACAGCCAATCTAATCATAAAAAACTCCTTAATCAAATGCAGTATTGTTGTTTAAAGTTGAAAGTCGTGTAGCTAAATGCTGATTTTCAGGTTGGCGCGTCCATTGTTGATCATCTGTAATCTGTGCGGCAACGGTTTGGGCGACACTCAGAATTTTAACATCTGCAATCGGATCACCAACTTGAAAAGTTGGCAACCCTGATTGTTGTTTCCCTAAAAGATCCCCAGGACCCCTTAATTCTAAATCTTTTTGTGCAATAAAGAAACCGTCATTTGACGCACTAATAACATTCATACGTTCCGTTCCAACCTTGTTTTTAGGGTCAGCAATCAGAATGCAATACGACTGCTGACTTCCGCGTCCGACTCGTCCTCGAAGCTGATGGAGTTGCGCCAAACCAAAATGATCAGCATCAAAAATCACCATAACACTGGCATTGGAAACATCCACTCCAACTTCAATTACCGTTGTTGACACCAAAATTTGTAGCTGATTATTTTTAAAATCAGCCATCACCTGATTTTTTTCTGCATCTTTTAGCTGTCCGTGCAATAGTCCTACGCGATATTCATCTGCAAACGCCCGCTGAAAGGTTTCATATGTATCTTGGACGTTTCGCATGTCTACCGCTTCTGACTCAGCAATCAATGGCACAACTACATAGATTTGCTGATTTTGTTGCAGTTTCTTTTTAACAAATCGCAGCATGGAATCCAGTTGGTTGCTTCGAATCCAAGTCGTTTTAATGGGTTTCCGTCCCCCCGGGAGCTCGTCAATCACCGAAATATCCATTTCTCCATAAGCAGTAATCGACAGCGTCCGTGGAATCGGCGTAGCAGTCATCGATAAAACATTAGTTGCAGGTCCCTTTTCCCGCATCTCGCGACGCTGGTTTACACCAAATCGATGCTGTTCATCAATTACCGCTAAGCCAAGTTCATGATATTTGACGGTTGGTTGAAAGAGCGCGTGAGTCCCCACGATGACATTGATTTCACCACTCTTAATTCGTGGTAATAACTGATTGCGAGCAGTTCTAGCCGTATCACCAGTTAACAATGCTATTCTAACCGGCTGATTGGCAAACAATTGCGCCAAGCCATTCGCATGCTGCTCTGCTAAAATCTCAGTTGGAGCCAATAAGACCGCCTGTTTATGAGCCAGGACGGTTGCTAAAATCGCAATCGCTGCAACAATCGTCTTGCCACTTCCTACATCTCCTTGCAACAGACGGTTCATTGGAAATGGGCGGTGTAAGTCAGCAACAATTTCTGAGACCACACGCTGTTGCGCAGCTGTTAACTGGTACGGAAGCTGGTTTAAAAATGGTTGGAGGGTTAATTTATCAGTCATAATTTGGGCTTTAGGGGTTTGTTTTCGATGATGTTTTGCCGTTTGCAGTCGCATCTGAAACAGAAAAAATTCATCAAATTTAGCGGTTCTACGAGCAGTTTGGATTTCAATTTCATTTTTTGGAAAATGCAAGTACTTGATGACCGTCGCCAACGGTTCCAAACGATACTTTTCCCTAATTTTAGTCGGAACAAAGTCCACAATCACATTCCGATATTCAGAATATGTGGTCTGAATCAAATCTCGCAGTTGTTTTTGGGTGATTTGTCGATTCACCGGATAGATCCCTTGAAGACCTGTTTGCTGCTGTGGTTGAATGATTTTCATCCCCGTCATTGTCATGCGGGCAGTATTAATTTTCCCATAAACTAATACCTCAGCGCCTGGCTGTAACTGTTTTTTTAACCACGCTTGATTAAAAAAACTAACCGGAATGATATCTTTTCCAACTTGCAAACGAAATAATAACCGATTTCGTCGTTTTCCAAAATAATTAACCGTCGGAGAGTTCGCAATGGTACCTTTCAAAGTAACGGATTGCTGGTCATGTAGCTGGTGAAGATTTTGAATTTTAAAATCATCATATCGAAAGGGATAGTATGTTAATAAATCAAAAACGGTCATAATCCCCAAATCGCGCAAAGCCATGCTTCGTTTGGGTCCTACGCCCTTGAGAGCTGCAACTGGATCATCGATTGATTGCATTCCTTCACCCCCTGTCACTAAAAAAGCGGCTAATTCAAGGGAATTAGCCGCTTTTTTTAAATAAAACTAGCTGACTGGTTATTCCACTGCAACAATCAACGGATAAACTGGCTGGTCTCCTTGATGGATTTCAACTTCAAGCTCCGAATCCTGCTTCAGGGCAAATTCTTCAATCTGCTTAGCATCTTGTTCGCTAGCCCCTTGCCCGTAGATGATGGTTACATTCTCACTATCAGCATCCAACATCTTTTTAACTGTTTTAGTAGCGGCAACATCGAGCTCATCAGAGATAACTTGGATTTCACCATCAATAATGCCCATGTACTGACCTTTTTTGATATCAAAACCATTAATTTGCGTATCACGTACCGCTGCCGTCAATTGACCACTTTTGACCATCTCCAAAGAACTATCCATGTTTTTTTGGTTAGTAACTAAACTAGCCTCGGGATTAAGCGAAAACATGGCTGTCAGTCCTTGTGGAATCGTTTTAGTATGAACAACCTTCATTGGAATATCAGTTAACTTTTCCGCTTGTTCGGCTGCCAAAAAAATATTCTTATTGTTTGGTAATACCAATGCCTGTTTGGCATGTGATTGATTAACAGCTTTAACAATGTCCTCGGTGCTAGGATTCATAGTTTGTCCCCCGCTGATAATGGAGGTTACTCCCACACTGCGGAACAATTTTTCCATTCCTTGACCAGTTACAATTGCAATTATAGCTAGATCACGAGGTTGTTCACTTTTTTCAGGTTGTTGCTTTGGCTGATCAGTAGCATCCGTTTCCATAATCGTCGCTTGCTGATCTCTCATGTTATCAATCTTAATGTTTACAAGATCACCAAACTGCTGTCCCCAAGCTAAAACCTTCCCTGGTTGTTCAGTATGCACATGAACCTTTGCCACTTCATCATCATTAATTACCAATAAGGAATCCCCTAACGGTGCCAAATAATTATAGAAGATGTCATAATCAAATTTTTTATCAGCCGCCTTGCCCTTACCAAAACGTACTGTCATCTGCGTACAGTATCCATAAACAATGTCGGCAGGATTTAGTTGTCCCTGCGCACTTTCATGATGGTCTTGATTAACTAGTTGATCCATTTTATTAGATTCAACATTAAACTTAGCCCGAACATCATTAGAAGGCTGTCGCTGGTTAAGCACATCAGCAAACGCTTGTAGCACAAATACCAGACCCTGTCCGCCTGAATCTACCACTCCAACTTGCTTTAGCACTGGTAATAAATCTGGCGTTTTCTGTAGCGCTAAATCTGCTGCTTTCGCAATTTCATCAGCAACTTCGGAAAGATTATCAGTTTTCTCAGCAGTCCGCTGTCCCGCATTGGCGGCATATCGAATAACAGTTAAAATCGTCCCTTCCGTTGGCTTCATCACTGATTGATAGGCTGTTTTGGCGCCTGCCGTGATCGCTTCAGCAAAATCAACGGTTGAGAGCGTTGTCTTGTCAGCCACATCCTTGGAAAAACCGCGAAAAATCTGAGATAAAATAACACCAGAATTGCCACGAGCACCCATCAAGAGGCCCTTTGCTAATGCTTGAGCCTGTTCACCAATCTTTGTGGTAGAGGAAGCAGCGACGTACTTAGCTCCGCTTGCAAAGGATAAATTCATATTGGTTCCAGTATCACCGTCTGGCACTGGAAAAACATTTAGTGAGTTAATAAACTCCGCATTATTTTTTAGCACGACCGCTGCCGCTTGAACCATTTGGTCGAACTCTTTAGTAGTAATCTTAGTTACTGACACTATTATCTAATCTCCCTTTATAATTCAAGCACCATTAGTCGTTTAAAACTCGAACACCTTGAACAATCACGTTAACTGCATCAACAGTGATGCCCAGCATCGAATCCAAATTGTACTTAACTTTATCTTGAACCGTACGACAAACTTCAGAAATTTTGGTGCCATAACTGACAATGATATTAACATCAACTTGAATTTGGTCTTCAATTTGTCGTACAACAACGCCACGCGAATAGGCATCACGTCGCAAAATTTCATTCATATTATCTTTTAACTGGTTTTTGCTGGCCATGCCAACGACTCCATAATTATCAGTCGCGGCTCCACCAACGACGGTTGCAATTACATCATTATTGATGCTGATCAATCCGTACTGAGTGTTCATCTTTACAGTCATCACATGCAACTCCTTTATTATGCCTATAATTACGATACTCAATCTTAACATATTATAACCGATAAGCCAAAAAGTTCCCACTCCATAACTGTCAAGTAATATTGCTTGAAACAATCTTTGCATTTCAAGCAGAGCTGTGGTAAATTTACAATATAGCTTGATACGCTTTATTTCAGCAAGGGAGGGATTACATTGGCTAAAGATCATTTAACTGGCAAACGAACCCACTTTGGGAACCGACGCTCACACGCATTAAACGCATCGCGTCGGAGCTGGAAGCCCAATTTGCAAAAAGTCCGTATCTTAGTAGACGGCAAACCAAAGCGCGTTTGGTTGAGTGCTAGAACCTTACGTTCTGGAAAATTCAAACGAGTTTAATCTTAATAACATTAAAAAAGAATGGAACTGCATGATGCAGTTCCATTCTTTTTTTAATCACAACTTTGTAATACCAGCATGATTCCCCGATCAAAAGTAAAACTAGCCTGATTTGTTAAAAATTCATTTGACGAAAAAGACGTCGGATGTTTCACCGAAAAGCTATCCAACTGATATTTTTCATCTGGCAATGACAATACTAATGGTTCTAAGGCGACAAAATCCAGGTATTTCATTCCGGGGACTTTGGTAATTTGATGGGTGCCCGGCAGATAAAAACGTCCCCAATTTTGGCGGTCGATCAACTCCAAGCGATTTGCTAATGGTCGAATTGCTGGTTTATACACCATCAAAAGATTCGTTAGGAGCTGATCCAACCGCCCTCCAGAAAAGCCAAAAAGTCTAAATCGATCCGGTTGGTAGGTTTGAGCTGCAAACTGAAGAGCCAGTTCTGTATCAGTTTCATCTTTGATTGGTTCTGAGCGAAAAATTGTTTTGATTTGATTTTGCAACTGTTGAAATTCTGAGGCAGAGACCGAGTCAAAATCACCAACGGCGGCACGAGGCGAGATTCCCATCTTTAGTAGCGACAGGGCGCCCCGATCAATGCCAACAGCTACTCCCTGCTGAAACTGACTGGCGATATCTGTGGGCCAATTAGCTGCAGGCCCCCCACTTAATAAATTGACTATTTTCATTTCGAAACCTAGTGGTTAGTGGCTGATTTAAGTGCGGCAATTTTGGCAGCTGGCTTACTGGCATTGAATACATATGAACCAGCAACAGCAACGTCAGCTCCTGCGTCATAGGCAGGCTGAACCGTCTGATCATTAATTCCGCCATCAATCTCAATTTGATAATGGTAGGCATCATTTTCAGCTCGCAAACGATCTAATTCGGCTATTTTGGTAACCATCTCTGGCAAAAATTTTTGTCCCCCAAAACCTGGATTAACCGTCATCACCAAGACTTGATCAACTAAATAGAGGACTGGTTCAATCATACTGACCGGCGTCCCAGGATTTAGTACAACTTCGGCTTTAATTCCAGCGGCTTTAATTAATTGGAGCGCCCGATGAATATGTGGCGTCGCTTCGACATGTACACCAATCAAGTCCGCTCCAGCTTTTGCAAAAGTTTCAACATAGCGTTCGGGATTTTCAATCATTAAATGACAATCAAGTTCCATGTTTGTAATTGGGCGGATTGCACTAACCCAATTGGGACCATATGAAATCGCTGGAACAAACATTCCATCCATCACGTCAATATGCAGTACTTCTGCTCCCGCTTGATCAACTGTTTCAATTGATTGCTGTAAATTAATATAATCAGCACTTAAAATTGATGGGGCTACTTTAATCATGACTGACTCCCTTTCTTCCTGCGATATACCGGTTTTTGTTGTTGCAACGTTTGGTATTCTTGTACGTAATTTTTATACCGACTCTGTAAAATTGTACCATTTTTAACCCCTGCCTTAACAGCGCATTGTGGCTCATTTATGTGCTGGCACTCTCGATATTTACATTGGGGCGCAACTCTTACAAACTCTGGAAAATAATTTTTTAGTACTTTGACAGAAATATTCAAAGTATCAAATGAAGAAAATCCGGGTGTGTCAGCGATTAAACCATGATTAATCTTCTGCAAAGAAACTTTTCTAGTCGTATGCTTCCCTCGTCCTAAAACTTGGGATATTTCACCAGTAGCTAAGCGCAGGTCGGGCTCCAATTGGTTTAGCAGCGTTGATTTCCCCGCTCCAGTCTGACCCAAAACAACGGTTTGTTTTTTGGTTAATCGCGCCCGCAGCTGCGCTAAAACATCGTCTGCATCAGCTAAAAAAACTGGATAACCAATCAGCGTCTGATACTGGTTAATTTTAGTGAGAAAGTGCGCCCGGGTTTCAGGAGCTACCAAATCAAGCTTTGAAAAAAAGAGCAGTGGTGAAATGTGTTCTTTTTCAAGTGCAACTAACTCTTTATCCAATAAAATATCGGAAAATTCTGGTTCAACAATGGAAGTCACGACAATTGCCTGATCAGTATTTGCAATTGGAGGACGAACTAATTCATTTCTACGAGGAAGTATCGATCGAATATAGCCGTCTTTTTCACCATTTGAACTAAACTCAACCAGATCCCCAACGAGTGGTTTCACGTCACGCTTGCGAAAATTACCACGGGCTCTAGTTCGATATAACTTATCCCCTACCAACACATCATAAAAACCACTTAATGATTGCTGAATTTTACCAGTTTTAACTTCATTCATGAGTTTTCCTTCTTAATCGCGCCACAAAAAATCCATCTGAACCAAAGTCATCCGGATAAATGCTCAGCGCGGCTTGGTCACGATCCGGTAGCAAATTAAAAGTCGTAGGCACCCGTTCCTCATAGAAATTTGGATGTTGCTCTAGAAACTGAGCAATAATTTCCTGATTTTCTTGTTTAAAAATTGTACAGGTGCTATAGATTAGAATGCCGCCAGGTTGTAAAAACTGACTAGCACTCGCTAAAATTTGTTGTTGCACTTGCGCTAACTTTGTAACATCGGCAGGGTGCTTTGCATATCTTATTTCTGGTTTACGGCGTAATAAACCTAATCCAGAACAAGGTGCATCAACCAAAATCCTTTGAAAGGTTTTGTCACCTAATAACGAGGACAACTGGCGTGCGTCAGCAGTAGCAACCTCGACCTGATTATCCACTCCAAGTCGATTGGCATTTTGTTTGATTTTTTGTAATTTTTTAGCATGCAGGTCCAAGGCCAGCACCCGTCCCGTTGTTAGCGATTCAGCAATCTGGGTCGTTTTCCCACCCGGAGCGGCACAGGTATCTAAAACATTATCATCCGTTCTAACGGCAAGTGCTTGTACCGGTAACATCGCACTCTCATCTTGAATCGTATACGCTCCGCTGCTAAATAAATCGGTCTTAACTGCTGCTTGGTTACTAACCACTAGGGCATGATCAGCGACTCGACTCGGTGCTACCTGAAAGCCTCTCTTCTCAAGCTCAGTTGTAACTTGCTCCATGGAACTAACTTTAGAATTAACGCGGATACTTTGTCGCGCCGGCTGATTGATAACTGCTAAAATACGCTTCGTTTTAGTTATCCCCACTTCTGCCACTAGCCGTTTAATAATCCACTCAGGAACACTGGCCGTTATCGACAGATACGTAACTGAGTCCTGCGTAGCTTTGATTGGCGGCACCCCGGTCCGCTGAACGTGATGTAAAACACCTGTAACTAAGCGACGAATCCCATCATGACCACGTTGTTTTGCAATTTTAATCGACTCGTCGAAGATCGCTCGATTCGGAACTTTATCCAGGTACGTCATCTGATACAGGGCGGTTGCCAACAACTCCCGAACCCAGGTTGGAAGTTCGCTCGGACGCGCAACAAGTTGATTAATGTAATAATCTAGTGTTAGCTGGTGTTGTAAAACGCCATACACAATTCTCGTATATAGTCGAACATCTTTGTCACTAAGTTCTGATTCTTTAATAACATGGTCAACCTGAACGTTTGAATAGGCTCCTTGAACCACTCGTTCCAGGGTCGTGACCGCTAAGAAACGAGGATTTTTTTGATTATTTGTCAAGCAATTCTCCTCCCGACACCAACTCTTGATGCCCATTCAGATAAGCACTAATATCTTGTTGTGGTTTCCCAGCTGGTTGTACTGTTTTCAAACTCAAAATGGTTCCCTGCCCCGCAGCTACACAAAGCGCATGCTTACTACGACTGACAATGGTTCCTGGTGTTGCCGTGGTTTTTTCTTGCAACGGAACTGCCTGCCAGATCTTCAACCGTTGTCCCTTTACGAGCAGATAAGCTCCTGGATGTGGTCGTAAAGCCCGAATTTTTCGATCTACCACCATCGCTGGTTGCGTCAAATCAAGTTGTTCATCTTCTCGTTTTAACGTCGGAGCTAGAACTACTTGGCTTTCATCTTGAGCAACTGGAGTAATCGTCTGATTAATTAATTTGGGAAGCGTCGCTAGTAACAAATCGCACCCGACCTGACTTAGTTTCTGAAACAAAGTCCCCGTATCATCATTTTGTGTAATCGGGATACTAGCTTGAGCTAGCATCTCACCAGCATCCATTGCTTTCACCATGTACATAATCGTAATCCCTGTCTCAGCATCACCATTAAGTAACGCATATTGAACCGGAGCTCCCCCACGGTATTTTGGCAACAGAGAGCCGTGGACATTGATGGCTCCGATACGAGCAGCTTGAAGTAATTTTTCTGGTAAAAACTGCCCATAGGCTGCCGTGATAATAAAATCTGGCTGCCAAGCAATTATCTGATCCATTGCGGAACTTTGCGTTAACTTTTCTGGTTGTAAAACCGGCAACCCAAGCTTTTCTGCTGCCTGTTTAACTGGAGAAGCAGCTAGTTGTCTTTTTCTTCCAACGGGTCGATCTGGTTGCGTTACTACCCCCAAGATCTGATACTGGTCGGCCAGCGCCTGTAAAATTGGAACACTAAAGCTTGGGGTTCCCATAAAAACAATTCGTTTCGCCATGTTACCTCCTACATAAAACTAATTGGATCCGGATCAATTGCAATCTGAACACCAGTACGACTAATTTGTTGCGCATGTTGCTGGATGTGTTCCAAACTAGCATGCAACTTGGGATCCTGTTTGTATTTAATAATTAACTGATAGTAATACCGCTTGTTAATTCGAGCAATTGGACGAGGGGTCGGTCCTAGTAAGATAGTGGTTTTAGCAAGCTGTGCTTGCAATTCTTCTTGGAGTTGAAATGCTAATTGAGCGGCTTCCCGAGCCTGAGGTGCGTTAACTGTCAATTTAACTGTGAAGTAATAGGGCGGATAACCAGACAAATGTCGTAATCGCATTTCGTGACGAAAAAAACTCTCATAGTCATGTTGTTGTGCATACCGAATCGCATAGTGATCTGGATTATAGGTTTGAATAATAACTTGTCCCGGTTTTTCGGCTCGTCCAGCTCGTCCAGCGACCTGGGTCAGCAACTCAAACGTCCGCTCACTCGCTCGAAAATCAGGTAACTCTAATCCTGTATCAGCATTTAAAACTCCCACTAACGTCACGTTGGGAAAATCCAATCCCTTAGCAATCATCTGCGTGCCTAATAAAATGTCTGTTTGCTGCTGACCAAATTTTCGTAGGATTTCCGCCAAGGAACCCTTCTTTTTAGTCGTATCGACATCCATCCGAGCTATTCGTGCTTGAGGGACAAGTGTTGCTAACTGCTGAACTGCTTTTTCAGTCCCGGTTCCAAAATAACGAATCTGGTGACTATGGCAGTTCGGACAAGTCTTAGGAATCTGAGTTTCATATCCACAGTAATGACACTTCATGGTTTTAGTGTCTAAGTGCATGGTTAGCGAAATATCGCAGTTGGGACATTGCAAAACATACCCACAATCCCGACACAGCATGAACGACGAAAATCCCCGTCGATTCAATAACAACACAATTTGCTCGTGGCTGGCAAGCTTTTCTTTAATGGCTGTTAGCAACGGTTCTGAAAACAACTCAGTTGGAGCTGCTGCTTGTTTCGTCATATCAACAACCTGAGTCTGTGGTAATTTTTGTTGATTAATTCTAGTTGGCAACCGTAATAATTGGTAGCGCCCCTTTTCAGCGCGTGCTCGTGATTCTAACGACGGGGTTGCACTACCTAAAACTACGGGACAATGATGATACCGTGCCCGCCAAAAAGCTACCGAGCGAGTTTGGTAGCGAGGATTATCTTCTTGTTTATAGCTAGCATCATGTTCTTCATCTAAAATAATAATCCCTAGTCGTTGTAAGGGGGCAAAAACAGCGGAACGGGCTCCCACAACTACCTGTGCTGCTCCATTACGGATCCTTCGCCATTCATCGTACTTTTCACCATTAGCTAATCCGCTATGAATAATTGCGACCTGCGTCCCAAACCGCTGTTTGACGCGCCGCACCATCTGTGGTGTTAATGCAATCTCTGGAACTAGCATCAAGGCCTGTTTTCCTAACTCCAGCGCTCGTTGGATGGTCTGCAAATATACTTCTGTTTTTCCAGAACCAGTTACCCCTTCTAGTAAAAACGGACGACTTACTTCAGCTGTAATCGCTGCTTGAATTGCGGTCACTGCTCGTTGCTGATCACTCGTCAACTTTTTAGCCGCATCTCGGACGTATTGCTGAAGTTCAGGAGCCCGACGCTGCTCAACCATCATTTTTTTTAACCAGCCCCGTTTAACAAAGCTTTGCACCGCACTCCGAGATAATCCAGCTGTTTGTACCAAGTTTTGCTGCACAAACCTTGTTTGTTGATGTTGTTTCAAGTAAGCTAACAGCTTTTGCTGTTCCGTAGCGTTAGCTCGCAACTGCGATGCTACTGTTGTAAAATCAGTAATTTGGTTTTCCAAAACCGTAATGAGTTTGGCACGGGCCTGGTTATGAACATGATACTTAATCGTAAGTGCACCTTGTTGTCGTAATTTTTGAATTTTTCTCCGTTCTGCTGGCGAAAAATCCACTTTAGTTAGTTCGACTGGAACTTGCAGTGGTAATTTCGACCGCAGTTTTTCATCAGTTAACACCTGATTAGCTGTCGCAATGGTCTGATATTTGGCTTTCATTACATTGGGGAGCATCGTTAAAAGGCAGCTAATTTGAAATGAAAAGGTCGTTTTTGCCATCCAGTTAGCTAGTTTTAATAATTCTGGCGTCAACACCGGTTCTTCGTCTAAGTAGCCACTGACCATTTTCAAAGCAGGTTGAGCCGTGCTGGTCACTTCAACCTTGATAATAAACCCCTCTACCAGCCGGTCTCCCTTTCCAAATGGTACTACCACCCGCATTCCTGGGGCTGCATGGTCACACAAATCAGCTGGCAACAAGTATGAATATGGCGTATTAGTTTGTAGGGTTGGAACATCTACAATCACCTCAGCAACCTTCATCAGCAACCTCCTTGTGATTAATCGTCAAATAATTTAACGGCGACTTCTAGTAATTTTTGGGCTACTTGCAATTTTGACTCAATCGGGGTCGTTACTTCTAGACCAGCCGCTGTCAGGATCGTGACCTGATTTTTATCACTATCAAAACCGATCTCTGGATTTGATACGTCATTTATAGCAATCAAATCTAAATGTTTTTGTTGTAATTCACGCCGACCGGCAGCAATCACATCGTCGGTTTCAGCTGCAAATCCGCAAACCAATTGATCAGGTCGTTTTTTGCGTGCTACTTGTTCTAAAATATCCGGTGTGTGAACTAGCGTTACTGCTAATTGATCATGCTGCCGTCGTTTGATTTTCTTTGTGGCTGGTTGCAGAGGTTTAAAGTCGCTAACTGCTGCCGCCATCACCAATAAATTAGCAGTTGCAAAATGTTGCTGCACCGCTGTAGCTAATTGCTCCGTCGTCGTTACAGGAACCACCTTAACTCCTGCGGGGGCAGCTAACTGCGTATTCGCGGCAATCAGCGTCACCTGCGCCCCACGTTCACGTGCCGCAGCGGCTACTGCAAATCCCATCTTTCCAGAGGATCGGTTTGAAATAAACCGAATTGGATCTAAGGGCTCCCGAGTTGCTCCAGCTGTAACTACTAAGTTTAATTTTTTCCAATCGGTTAGTTGCTTCGTTTCGACAAGTTTGGCTGCGATTACAGTCATGATTGCCTTTTGGTCACTCATGCGACCTGGCGCGGCATAGCCCTCTGCCAACATCCCTGTTACGGGGCCAACCATATCAACCTGCTGATTTTTCAATGTTGCTACATTGGCTTGGGTCGCTGCATTCTGCCACATCACATCATTCATCGCTGGTACCATGAGTTTTAATCCGGTCGTTGCTAACCACGTCGTCAGTGCAAAATTATCAGCAATACCATGCGCTGCTTTAGCGATAAAATCAGCAGAAGCAGGTACTACTACCGCTAAATCAGCCCATTGGGCTAACTCAACATGTTCAATCCCTGAAGTAGCCCGAAAGTAGTCATCATCGTCATAGACAGCGGCCGGCGCCACTGCTTGAAATAGTTCTTTGGTAACAAAGCGTTCTGCAAAGGGGGTCAGCACTACCCGCACCGTTGCTCCTGCTGCTTGCAAACGGCGTAGTAAACTAATTGCTTTGTAACTGGCGACACTGCCAGTAACGTATAACACAATTTTTTTCCCGTGCATTCACATTTCCCCCTCTTAACCTGCTTAATTATAACGTATCAATCTGCATAATATTAAAAAAGGCCATTACACAGTCAAAAGCTGCGTACTGACCATCAATTTCTTAAATGTTAACGCAAGTTAGCCTCAATTTTGAGTACTCCTGCTGCAATTTCTTCTAAAGCTTTGCCGACTGATTTACTGTTTTTGTACTGAGCCAGCAATGGAGCTGCTCCCTGATCTAACTCTTCTGCTCGCTTACTAGCCAACATCACCAGGGAGTAACGGGAATCAACAATTTTTAATAATTCATCAATCGATGGATATAGCATTAAATCTCATCTCCTAAACTAGTTAAATAATCAGGCATAACCCGATTAACTTTTAAACGTTCACTTTTAACGATGTTTTTAATTTCTGCAACTGCATTACTAATTTTATCATTAACAACCGCATAATCATAATTTTGCATCATTCGGATTTCCTTTGAAGCAGTTTGAATCCGCTTATTAATAACCGTCAGGTCATCGGTTCCCCGGTGCAGCAATCGACTCCGCAATTCCTTAATATCTGGAGGAGTTAAAAAGATATAGACTCCGTCAGGACAGTTTGCTCGGACCTGTAAAGCCCCATTGACTTCAATTTCCAAGAAAACATCATGCCCCGCATCTAACTGCTGGTTCACATATTTTAATGGGGTGCCATAGTAATTGTCAACGTACTTCGCATACTCTAACATTTCCCCATTTTTAATGTGCTCTTCAAACGCTTGCTTACTAACAAAATAATAATCGACTCCATTTTGTTCTCCAGAACGAGGCGTTCTAGTGGTCATGGAGATTGAATAATTAAAATCAACCTGTGGATCTTCAAATAAAGCCTTACGAACGGTTCCCTTTCCCACGCCCGATGGACCAGAAAGTACGATCAACATCCCTCGTTTTGCCAATAGCTTGCTCCTTTATTTTTGCTAATTAATGCTTATTATCCCGCTTTTTAAAAACGGCTGCAACTCAAATTAAAGTGCTTTTTTGGCTTGATCAGCTAAATTTAGTAATTCTTGGGCGTGCTCGAGGGTAAGCTTGGTAACCGTTGTTCCCGCCAACATCCGAGCCAACTCCTGCACCCGCTCTTGACCCGTCAATCCCTGAATCGTTGTTTCTGTGCGATTATGGTGATCAACGTGCTTAGCAATGTAATATTGATGATCCGCCATCGCTGCCACTTGAGGTAAATGGGTGATACAGAGAGCCTGTGATTGCTGGCTAATGCGGTGAATTTTATCCGCAATCGCTTGAGCAACTCGCCCAGAAACCCCCGTATCAACTTCATCAAAAATAATTGAAGTCACACCCTGAATTTTAGAGAAAATGGTTTTTAAAGCCAGCATGATACGAGATAGCTCGCCCCCGGATGCAATCTTATTTAGAGGTAACTTTGCTTCACCAGGATTAGTCCGTAAATAAAATTCAATTTGGTCCGCACCTCGCTCATTTAATTGTCCTTGAGCAAGCGAGTGTTGTACCACCGAGAATTCTGTTTTTTCCATATACAGATCCCTTAATTGATGGTGCACAGCTGCTTCTAATTGCCGTGCTCCTTGGGCCCGCAACTTAGTCAATTGCTGTGCTTGGTTAACTAAATCCTGGCGTTTTTTTGCTACCAACTGCTCGAGATCTTGATCAGAACTCGCACTAGATTGCATATCAGCCAACTCACCAGTTATTTTAGTGTGATAATCCAAAATCTGTTGAACGGAGTCCCCATATTTATGTTTCAATTCAAAAATAATGTTTAGACGGGCTTCAACCACATTTAGACGTTCCGGATCGTATTCTAGAGAATCTAACTGATTCGAAAGCTCGCTCTCCGCATCTTGTAACATATAATAGGCTCCCTGAATATTTTCAGAAATCTTTTTGAAAGCTGGATCCAGCGTTTCAATGTTACTAACGGCACTAACAGCATTTCCAATCATATCTAACGGAGCAAAATTATCATCGCCTTCCAAATCAGCGAGCCCTTGGCTAAGATTCTCGTTGATTGTTTGAAAGTTAGTCAACCGCTCTCGTTCAGCTAGTAACTCGGTTTCCTCGTGTTCATGTAAATCTGCCTGTTCAATTTCGTGGGCTTGATATTTGAGCATGTCTAAGCGCTGAGCCCACTCTTTTTCATTCGCCTGCTTGTGCTGCTGCTGGCGTCGTAACTTAAGATACTGCTGGTATTGTTGCTGGTACTTTGTTAACAGTGGCTTCAGCTGTGAGCCTAGATATTCATCTAACAAAGGCAAGTGCTGTTCGCTGTGCATCAAGGCTTGGTGTTCATTTTGTCCATAAATATCAACTAAAGTTTCCCCAACCTGTTTTAACGTATTGGTATTAACCAGCATCCCATTAATACGACAAATATTGCGACCATTTCGATATAATTCCCGCTGTAAAATCACACTGTCATCATCGTGATTGATCCCAAACTGATCAAGTTTTTGTGCAGTTAAGCCCGCTGAATCAACCTGAAAAAGTCCCTGTAGGATGGCTTTGTTGGCTCCGGTTCGAATAAAATGTTGTGATCCACGACCACCGGCTAAGAGTCCCACCGCATCGATGATAATGGATTTTCCGGCTCCCGTTTCCCCCGTTAAAACCGTCATCCCAGTGCTGAAATCAACGTGTAATTTTTCGATAATTGCGAAATCAGTAATTGAAATTTCCTGTAACAAATCATCACCCCCTCAAAAAGATGAGCCAACTGTTCGAAGCGTCTGATAAGCCCGTTGTTGCACCGCTTTAATTGTATGCTGGCTACGATTTTCTGGTTGTGAACTTGATTGTAGATGTAATAAAAATTCAATATTCCCATGACCACCTGTAACTGGTGAGAAATCTAAATCCAAAACTGTAAAGCCAGCAGCCACTGCCAGTTCCATCACATGTTCCAACACGGCTTGATGTGTCGCCGGATCTTTTACAATTCCGCGTTTTCCAACCTTACTTTTCCCAGCCTCAAACTGTGGCTTAACTAGGGCGACCACTTCACCATGAGGTTGCAAAATCTGCTTAAGGGGTGGAAAAATTAACTCTAGTGAAATAAAGGACACATCGATTGAGGCAAAACTAGGTACCCCTTCCGTAAAATCAGCCCGCTTGCTATAGCGAAAATTAGTGTTCTCCATAACAATCACACGAGGATCCGTCCGCAGTTTCCAGACCAACTGATTAGTTCCAACATCAAGTGCATAGCTTTTAATCGCTCCTTGTTGAAGCATGACATCCGTAAAGCCGCCCGTTGAAGATCCGATATCCAAAACCACCTGATTCTTAACCGAAAGTGGAAAAACCTGAAAAGCCTTAGCTAGTTTCAGACCACCGCGACTAACATAGGGCAGTGCCGTTCCCTTCAAATGTAAAGAAATATCTCTGGAAATCTTAACGCCGGGCTTATCCAAGCGTTCTTCATTTTTTCCCAACACCTCGCCGGCCATGATTGCCCGTTTAGCTTGTTCCCTGCTAGGAAACAACCCTTGCTGGACGGCCAGCAGATCAACTCGTTCTTTTTCATTTGCCATTAATTTTTACCTATATTTTAAAATATGAGAAGAATGCTTGCAGTAATTCTGGGTGAGGACAATCCTTAAGCGATGCTAAGGCCGTCTGTCCAGCAGTGATGGCTTGTTTTAGGCTTGCAACGGCTTGGCTACTTCCCAACCGATTCATGTAAGTATTTTTACCGGCATCTTCGTCACCGTTTTCACTATCTTTAATATCATCATAAATCTGAAAAGCCAGACCAAATTGCTCAGCGAAAATTGCTAGAGCCTGGTGCTCAGTTTTACTAACCCCAACTAGGAGCGCACCCGCTATCACACAATAATGAAACAACTCTCCCGTTTTTTGTCGATCCAGTTGAGCCAGTTCATCCGCATTTAGTGGCTGAGTTGCTGTCACATCGGTTACCTGTCCCGCTACCATCCCGAGTGGTCCAGCCGCAAGAGCTAGCTGACGCACCAAGGCAATGGCCAACTTGGGTTTCAATGATAGTGATGCTAACCAACCAAACGACAGGGTTAAAAGACCGTCGCCCGCCAAAACGGCAGTTGCTTGGTCAAATTGCTTATGGTTGGCAAGTCGCCCACGTCGCATATCACTATCGTCCATTTCAGGCAGATCATCATGAATTAGCGAATAGGTGTGTAATAATTCAACGGCACTTGCCGCCTGCACGACCTCCTCGGTAATTGGATGCTGATAAGCTGCGATAACTGCCAACGTTAATAGCGGACGTAGCCGTTTCCCGCCGGCAAAAACAGAATAGCGCATCGCAGCTTCCAGCCGTTGATTAGCAGCGTTATTAGTTAGTTCGGCTTGCAAAGCCTGTTCAATTTTTGGCCGATATGTTTGTTCAAACTGGTGTAGATTTGTTCCTGAAGTTGTCATTAGAACGGATCCGCCTCATCATCGGTCTGGTCATCGTGACCGTTGCTATTATCGGCTGCCTGGTCATATCCCCGATCACGCTTAAAGGGAACTTCTTCACCAGAACTTGTTTCCATTTTTGCCAAAGTTTGTTTCGCATTGGTTAGGGTTTTTTCAAGTTTATTACTTAACTCAACGCCCTTTTGATATTCCGTCAATGCTTTTTCCAGCGGAATATCACCAGTTTGCAATTCTTCAACGATCTTTTCCAAATTTTGCATGTTTGCTTCAAATGAAGCTTCTTCTGCTACCATACTAATCCACCTTTTTTGAATTAATTTCCTTTACAACTGCCGAAACAGTTCCATCACTAAAGTTAATTTGCAAAGGAGCTCCGGGCTCTAACTGCTTCACTGATTTAACCAATCGTTGTTGTTGATCACGAACCAGACTATAGCCACGTTGCATCACTTTAAGCGGACTCAGGTGATGCAGTGCTCGTTGCTGGTTATTTAATCTCACCTCAGAGCGTTCTACCTGTCGAATAATTCCTTGAGTGAGATTCTGCTGTAAATTATCTAGGTGCTCGGCTTGCATCTGACACGCCGGTTCGGGGGAAACCGACCTTAGGTTATTTACTAACTGATTTAACGAATCCACTCGTTTGGAAAAATCAGTTTGAAAACTTTGTGATAGCTTTTCCAACAACAAATCCCGTTGCTGAACATACCCTTCATACAACCGCTCGGGATGCTGTAGCACATAAGATTTTTTAACTTGTTCCAACCGTTGCTGGTGGAGTTGCACTACACTATTAATCAAATTATCAAGCTGTTGTCGCTTGGTTCTAATTTGGGCTAACACATCCAACAAGACTGGTGAAGCCAATACTCCTGCCTGAGTTGGGGTTGAAGCGCGCACATCCGCAACTAAATCAGCAATTGTATTATCCGTTTGGTGCCCAACAGAAGAAATCACTGGAACCCGGCTTGCAAAAATTGCTTGGGCTACCACTTCCTCATTGAAAGGCCATAAATCTTCGATCGAGCCCCCACCCCGACCAATAATCAACGTATCAAAAGTACCAGCTTGATTCACCCGTTCAATTTGTTTAGCGATAGTTGCTGCGGCCTGATCTCCTTGCACAGCTGCTGGAAATAACACCACTTGAATCAACGGATCACGCTTGCGAACGGCATCGATAATATCACGAATCACGGCCCCACTTTCTGAGGTAACCACCGCAATGCGTTTTGGATAAGCTGGTAATGGTTGCTTATGAGATTGTGCAAATAATCCCGCTTGCTCTAACTTGCGCTTTAATTGTACATAGGCTGCATAAAGATTTCCAACCCCATCTGGTTCCATGGAGTCTAGATAAATTTGGTACTGACCACTTCGTTCAAAGGTCGATACTCGTCCAGTGACTAAAACCTTCATGCCTTCTTCGGGTTGAAATTTTATTTTGCTAAAAGCGCCTTTCCACATGACCGCACTAATGACTGCCTGACTATCTTTCAAACTAAAGTATTGATGCCCAGGGCGTTTTCGCCAATTAGAGATTTCTCCAATTAGGTAAACCCGATGGAGATATGGATCCTGTTCAAACTTTTGTTTAATGTATTGATTTAAAGCACTCACCGTTAGATACTCGTGTGCCATCCTATTCCTCCCACTCACACATTGCGACGGTCTGTTGCATCAACATTGCAATCGTCATGGGTCCAACGCCACCGGGAACCGGCGTTAAAAATCCCACTTGTGACAGTTCATCATCATAAGCAACATCACCAATCAAATGCTGATCTTGATCTAAGTTTTGACCCACATCAACGACACAAGCTCCCTGCTTAAAGTCTGCAGTTGTTACGGTGCCTGAGTGACCGGTGGCTACAATTACGACATCAGCATTCTTAGTGTAAGTGCGTAGGTTAATCGTTTGTTGGTGAAGAATTGAAACGCTCGCATTGGCATTCAGTAAAAGCGCTAGCAATGGTTTGCCAACGATTGCACTTCGACCAATCACCACCACTTGTTTTCCCGCCAATGGAATTCGGTAATGATTTAGCAAGGTCATAATCCCTAAGGGGGTACAAGCGACTGGATAGTTTCCCGGTAGATTTAAAAATAACTTTCCAACGTTAACTGGATGAAAACCATCAACATCCTTACGAGGAGCAATGGTCGCAATTATTCGGTCAAATCGCAACTCACCTGGCAGCGGTGCCTGCACCAAAATAGCATTAATCTTCTGATTTTCATTTAATTGGTTAATTTGCTTAATTATTGCAGCTTCAGTTGTGGTCGCAGAAAACCGATATAATTCCGAATGGATTCCCAGCCGTTGCGCCTGACGTTCTTTCATACGAACGTATCGTTCACTGGCAGGATTTTCACCAACGATCAAAACAGCTAATCCAGGGGTCCGTCCTTGTTGTGCTAGGTGTTCCACCCGTTGCTTGGTTGCTTGATTAATCAATTGGGCTACTACCCGTCCATCTATCCTTTCCACCATTCAATTCCACCCTCCTTTTCTAATATTTTTAGTTTAGCATACTATCAAATTACGCGGATAGGAGAACAAAAAAAGAACCTTAGAAAGGTTCTATTTAATGCTACGATCCAAGACGGCATTAACAAAGTTTACCGTTTGCTCATCACTATATTTTTTGGCAAGCTCAAGCGCCTCATTAATGGCCACCTTAGGGGGTAAATCAGTTACAAATTTAATTTCAAACAAAGCCAGCTCTAAGATGACAAGAGCTGGACGACTAATCCGATCTAACTGCCAGCCACTAGCTAGATATTCCTGCAATTGCTGACGTAACTCTGGCTGATGTTCATGGACCCCCTTAACTAATTCCTGAAAATACGGGGGCACGATCGCTTGGTTATCATCAGCTGCCAACTGTTGATAAAACTCCTGTGCATCAAGTTCCGGGTTGCTCTCCTGAGCAAATAAGGTTTGAAAAGCTCGCTCACGAATCTGATGACGATTAATTTTCACGGTCACCACCATCAATTGTAAATAATTGATCCAGATCCACTTTCGGTGTTTTCTCTGGAACAATTCCTTCTACATGTACGTTGACAGTCGCCACCTGCAAATCAGTCATAAACAAGAGCTGTTGGCGAACTTGATCTTGGATTTTTAATGCAATCTTTGGAACCGAAACGCCATAATCCAAGTAAACGAAAACATCAACATTTAAATTCTGGTCTTCGTCAAACCGCAATGTAATTCCTTGACTACGTTCTTTTCGACCAAAAATCCCCTTCACACTAGCAGAAAAGGTCCCTTGCATCCGATTAACTCCCTCAACATGGTTAGCCGCAATGCCAGCAATCACTTCAATAACCTGAGGTGCTACCTCGATCTGACCGAGGTCATTTTCTTTCGTTGTTAACTTCATAAATTGTTCATCTGCTGCCATGATTGTAACCTCCCATCTGAATCTTGAGGAATCTGCTTATTTGCCCCGAGAAATATACGTTCCATCAGTTGAATTAATCACTAACTTGTCACCCTGGTTAACAAAAAATGGTACTTGCAAAGTGAGACCGGTCGTCATTGTGGCTGGCTTCGAGCCACCAGAAGCCGTATCACCCTTAATTCCAGGCTCCGTTTCAGCAACCTCCAGAGTGACGGTCTTTGGAACATCAATTCCAATAGTTTCACCCTCATATTGCATGATCTGAACTTCCATGTTGGGTTGCAAGTATTTCATTGCTCCCTCAGCTGCCTCACGTGGAATTGTAATTTGATCGTAAGTCTCCACGTTCATAAATACTAATCCATTTCCATCATCATACAAATACTGCATTGTACTTGTATCAATTTCGGCTTTGTCGACTTTAGCACCTGAACGGAAGGTTTTTTCTTGAACGGCACCGGTTCGCAAGTTCTTAAGCTTAGTTCTAACAAAGGCGCCCCCCTTGCCGGGTTTTACATGTTGAAAATCAATAATTTTCCAAATCGCATTTTCAAAACCAATGGTAAGTCCTGTCTTAAATTTTGCAGTTGAAATCGTAGCCATCGTCAAGCCTCCTAAATTATCTATATCATAGCAAGTTACCCGGTAAAAAGGCAAGCCTGCCACTGACAAGTAAAAAGGACCTACTAGCCAGCAGGTCCAATTTAAACTTATTTACTTAGTAGCAGTTTCAGCTTCTGGATAAACAGAAACCTGCCGTTTGTCTCTACCCATACGTTCGAAACGAACAATGCCGTCCACTAATGCGAATAAAGTATCATCTGAACCGCGTTTTACATTTTTACCGGGGTAAATATGCGTCCCGCGTTGCCGATAAATAATCGAACCAGTCGTTACCGCAGATCCGTCAGCTGCCTTAGTTCCTAGTCGCCGACCAGCAGAATCACGTCCGTTGGATGAGGAACCACCAGTTTTATGGTGAGAGAAGAATTGTAGATCCATTTTTAACATTAGGAATACACCTCCATATTTATGATTGTAATGTAACATAGTCTTGATATTCATTAGCAATTTCAGCTAAACCAAGTTGTAAATTCTGTAATAGAATCTGACCTCGCTGATTCTTTTGTTCAACCGCTGATAATTGAACGGCCAGATAACCACCTTGGGTTTCATTTTGGTCAATTTGTGGATGCAATCCAGCAATTTGACTCAAACTGTTAGCCGTAGTAATCGTCAGCGCTGAAACGGCTGCACAAACAATATCTTGCCCGTAAGCAGCGGCATCAGCATGACCAGTAATCACAAAGCCACTCAAACCGTACTTGGTTTTTTTAATCTGGGCTTTAATCATGCCGGTTAGGCGTTAATCTTTTCAATCTTAAGTTTAGTATATGGTTGCCGATGTCCTTTTTTGGACTGAGCTCCCTTTTTAGGTTTGTAGCGGAAAATCGTAATCTTTTTGTCTTTGCCCTGTTTTTCAACCGTAGCCTCAACCGTAGCTCCGGAAACAACTGGAGTTCCTACTTGAGCATGATCACCACCAACAAATACGACTTGATCAAACACAACCTGATCACCAGCTTGTGCCTCTAATTTTTCAACAAAAATCGAATCGCCTTCGGCAACTTTATACTGTTTACCACCTGTAACAATAATTGCGTACATACAAATGCACCTCCTTGGAATAAAATCTGCTTAGACTCGCCAGAAATAAGTGTCACTTGGAACTTAAAACTCATCCTGAGCGGTTGTAGCTGTGGAAGTCCACAAGTACAACGTCTCATAGTATAACAAACAACTGACACATCGTCAAAATAAAAAGAACTTGGTAACAAGTTCTTTTTATTTTGACGATGTCGCAGGAGCGATTCGAACGCTCGACCCACGGTTTAGAAGACCGTTGCTCTATCCAACTGGGCTACTGCGACAAATTAAAAATTAACAAGCTTGATTATATTAATTTCTACGCTAGAAGTCAATAATTTATGTGAGGTTATTCCCCTTCATGATTTACCATCTGTGCCGTTTTTTCAGTTACCTGTGCTAATAATTCAGCAACCAAGGCCTCTGGTTGATACCCATCATCAACTAAGCCCCATTTCAAAAACAATTGCCAAGCATGCTGAAAGCAATCTTGATCGTGCTGATAGTAGGCTTTTAACAACATATTTTTGATTGCTAAATATAAAGTAATCTGTTTGGGATTATCATCAACTGGAAGTTGCTGGATCTTAGCAAGCCCGGTTGACGACAGCTGTATTTGTTGGTTCCAGTGCAACAACGTTGCTAACAACACAAAAGTTTTCAGTGCTTCCAGGTACGCCTGCTTGGCAGTGCGTCCAGAATTTGCGCTACCACCCCCTAGACGCTTCGTCTTGGCAAAATCGGCCAAGTTAAGATCTAAATCAAAAAGTGCCGCTGCAAGATGTTGTCCCGTGCCCCAAGCTCGTTGTTGTTTTGTATCAACCGTGCGATAGTAATTGATAATAGCGGTCTGTAATTTTTCAAACTCCACGTCAAAAACTCCAATCTGTAATCAAAGATTCAATTTTTGCTAATTGTTCCGGTTTTTCATAAAGTTGAAACCAGTGAACATTCATTTTATTACGGTACCAAGTCAGTTGACGTTTAGCATAGTGCCTCGTATCTTTTTTAATCTGCTCTACCGTTGCTGGTAAAGATTGTTGCCGCTTAAAATATGCTTCAAATTCATGATACCCAATTCCGTGACTAGCAGGTAGGCTACTGCCCCCTTGTTCCTGAAGCCACTGATTTTCTGCTAAGAGTCCCTGCTGCATCATCACCTCAACTCGCTGATTAATTCGTTGATACAATTTCGACCGATCACCAGTTAGCCCAACTAAACCTGCATCGTAAGCAGATCCATGATTTACCTGTTCACTCGGACGTTTGTGGGTGGTATTCCAAATTTCTAAAGCACGAAAAAGCCGACGTTGGTTGGTTGGTGCGATTTTTTGCGCTGTCAGCGGATCAATTTGATAAAGTTCATCCCATAGCGACTGTAGTCCTTGGGTTTGACTCCGTTCTAACAGCTGTTGCTGGACACGGCGATCAGTGCTCTGCTCGCCACCAAATGCTAACCCATCCAAAAGGGCTTGCAAATAATAGCCTGTCCCGCCAGCGATAATTGGTAACCGGTGACGTTCATGGATCTCGGTAATGAGTCGACGCGCTGCCGTTACAAATTGTGTAACGGAATATTGCTGATCAACGTTAATGATATCAATAAGATGATGAGGGACTCCCTGCCGTTTCGAAGGGGGGATTTTAGCAGTTCCTACATCAAGATGGCGATAGACCTGCATCGAATCTCCCGAAATAATTTCGCCCTGATATTTTTGTGCTAAATGAACTGCGAGATCGCTTTTTCCGACTGCAGTTGGTCCTACTATGGCTAGGACTTTAATTGTCATTAAACATCACTCCTGCCTGAAATTTTGAACTGGATATCTGCTTAAAACTATTGCATAATAGATGATGAATCCAGAAGGGGGAATTATCATGAATAAATTTGGTAAAGGTTTTGCTGCCGGTGTAGCAACTGTAGTTGGTTTAACAGCTGGAGCATTATTTTCTTTTAAAAAACGAGTTGTCAAACCAATTGAAGAACAATCCCAAAAAGAAGAAGAAAATCGAAAAAAAGTTCAGCGAAAAGCCGGTTCTTCTCACTTAGGTTAAGATTAATAAAAAAGAACTCTGAAGAGTTCTTTTTTATTAATCTTTTTTAATCTTGCCATCCCACCGTTGATAGCCTTCGTTCAAAATACTAATCTGTTGGTAACCCTGCTTATGCAATAACTTGGCAGCCCGGATGCTCAATGTCTTTGTTTGATCATACAAAAAAACAGGTAAGTCTGGACGCAATTCGTGATAGACTGTCCGAAAACTAGCATAAGGAATGTTTCGTGCACCAAGGATATGACCTGCCGCAAAGCTCTTGGATTCTCGCAAATCAATTACTTGGGCCGTACGAATTCCCTTTTGAAAGTCTGCTTCCGACAAAAAGTTAACATACCGCTGTAACAAAAACTTTTGTAAATAACGATACCCAGACCAGCCTGCCATAATAATCACAATAACTACTAAGGTGGTGGTCAATGATGATAAGAAACCGGCTGCAATAATCAAATTAATCACTCCATTTATTTTTAACGGAATTGAAGTGCCATGGAAGCGGCTCCAATTACCCCAGCATCATTCCCTAATTCAGCTAACCGTAACTTAGTTGAATTTCTAATTGATGGGAAAGCATTGTCTTGAAAGTATTTAGTAGTCGGTTGTAATAAGGTGTTCCCAGCACTAGAAACTCCCCCACCAATAATGATACTAGCTGGATTCAAAGTATTTCCGATTGAAGAAAGTGCTAGACCAAGGTAAAAACAAACCCGATCGACAACCTGATTAGCTAAAATATCACCATTATCGGCTAAATAAAAGACTAGTTTAGAAGTAATCTTTTCATCGGTCTGCTCCAACTCAGCTAATCGTGACGTTCCATGAAAGGACTGTGCCATATCAGCAGCTAGCCGAACCACGCCCGTTGCCGAGGCATACGTTTCCAAACAACCTCGTTTGCCACAAGTACATTGATATCCATCAGGTTGAACTGCAATATGTCCAACTTCTCCAGCTCCACCATTAACACCGTGCAACAGTTTACCGTTGGCAATGACGCCGCCCCCGACACCAGTTCCTAGGGTCACAAAGACCACATCTTCTTCGGCACTACCGGCACCCTTCCAATATTCACCTAATGCAGCCACATTAGCATCATTATCAACTGCAAACGGCAAACCTAATTCATCTTGAATTTCTTGGCGAATTGGTTGGGATGTCCGCCAATTAAGGTTGAACGCCTCAGAAACCGAGCCGTTATTCCGATCAACTGCTCCAGGAGTTCCCATACCAATGCCGATGAAGTCATCTGGTGTTCGACCAGCGTCTTCGATATGCTTTCGAATCGAAGCAATTACATTCGGCATAATATGACTTCCTTCGTCACTAATGTCCGTTAAAATCCGCCATTTATCTAAAACTTCGCCATTCTCATCGAGAAACGCCATCTTAGTCGTGGTCCCGCCTAGATCGATTCCGATTAGTTTCTTGGACATGTTAAAAGCCTCCAGTTTATTCGTTAGTTTTTTGGACCTCAATTCGATGTTCATGGTTTAAAACTAGTTTAGCTTGCATAAAGTCTTGATCGGTAATCACCCGCGCTTCGTGCAGATGATCAAGTTCCAATGCCATCACTTCAATGTCCCAAATTCGTTTTCCTACATAAACATAAATTCCAAATTTTTTTAAAAGTTGTTGCACATCATACAACGTTTTCATAAAAATTACATCCCAAATCTTGGACATACCCTTTTATTTCAAGCCATTCCAATGTAGCACAAGACTATTATACCAATAAATAAAACGTTTGCATAAAAAAATCTAGTTTTTTTAGCTAGTTTAACTAGGGAGGGAACCCCCACGACAAATGCTAAACAAAATCCTGTCAATAAACCACCAAGATGCCCCCAAATGTCAATTTGCGGAACAAAGAAATCGGTCAGTAGATTAAGCCCAACAAATACGGCAAACGTAATTCCGGTTTCAGTAATCAAAAGGTTGCCTCGCACTACTAGTGAAAGCATTAAAAATACACCAAGTAACCCAAAAATAGCGGTACTGCTTCCTGCTGAAATCACATTTCCAGCAGCAAAACTAAACAAATTACCACCAATTCCACTTCCTAAAAACAACACAAGATAGCGAAAATGACCCACCGTTTTTTCAAGTAGATTGCCAACATAGAACAAAGTCAAACAATTAAGTAAGAGATGTTGAAGTCCAATGTGCAAAAAAATGGGGGTTACCAACCGCCACCACTGTCCAGCTTGAATCAGTGGGTTTGACTGAGCACCATATCGTAATAAAACCGCAGCACTGTCAGAACCACCGCTAAGTGTGAGCAGGCCAAACATAACAAACATGATTAAGATCAAAGTAATATTTATGTATGGCTGTTGCCGCCAGTCCGAAAACAAATCATGCATCGTCGTCACTCCTCACTGGTGAAAATTTGGTGCACCGGGATGTCAAATCGATTGGAACGCCATTCTTGCGTTGGAAAGACCTGAAAGGGACGGGCCAAGGCGATGGTGTTTTGCCGATAATCCCGCAAGTACCTATCAAAATAACCGCCACCATAACCAATTCGCTGCCCCGTTGCCAAACAAAAAGCAAGTCCTGGAACCACCATCAAATCAATTTGTGACTTAGAAATCACGGTTCCACCAACTGGTTCTAAAACTCCAAATTTTGTTCGCTGCCATCCTGTTTGCGATGATAAGACCACAAACTCCATTTGCCGCTGAGGTCCAGTCTTAGGAATCACCATCCGTTTCCCCGATCCTTGGCCAGCTGTAATTAGTGACTGAGTCGGGATTTCAACCCCAAAACTAAGTGTTATTCCAATTGTTTGTGCCCGTTGCCATTGTGGTGAATCCAATACCTTTTGCAGCAAGTTCCGTTGCCCCTGTGCTGAAAACGGATTCTCATGCAATTGAGCTAGTACCTGGGTGCGAATTACTGTTTTCATAAGCTTTCCTTCTAACAAAAAAGCTCTCGGTCTAAGAGCCGAAAGCTTATTTTGTTTCTCGATGCAATGTTACTTTTCGCTCACGAGGACAATATTTTTCTAATTCTAAACGATCGGGATTGTTACGACGATTTTTAGAAGTTAAGTAATTGCGTTCGTGGCATTCAGTACACTCCATTGTGATGTGAATCCGCATGTTAATTACCTCCAAATCCTTTTAAAAATTTCAGTTAATAATAACACGTTTTAGTATAGCACGACCTCCATTTAATTACCACTGCCGATCTTCATTAATGTTAAGCAATTTTGCTTGACACTATTTACCAGGAGCATTTTGAACATCACTCCAGTAAGCTTTGTAAATATCTTTTGCCAAGTTAGTGTTGTTGCTCTCTGCGTCAGTAGGCAAATTTGGCATGGCAATTGCAATCACAACCTGCGGATTAGTTGATGGTGCATAAGATGCTAGGCTTAAAGTAACCGTTTGCTGCCCATTATAGAAAGTTTGTGCTGTTCCCGTCTTTGCAGAAACTTCTGGAGAAATATCTGCCAATGCGCCCCCCGTTTTATACTTATTATTTCCATGAACAACCTGATAAAAACCACGAGTAATCACGTTGCTCTCCGCGGGCGTCATCGGTACTTGATTGAGCGTTTGGGGCATAATCGTATTCTTAACGGCACCCAATTCCCCATTTTTAGGATTCGTAGCTCGCACATTTTGGACAATATGTGGCTTCATTCGATAACCACCATTTGCAATGGTTGACATGTACTGCGCTAGCTGCAACGTGGTATATCCATCGTAATTCCCAAATGATTCATCAAGCGCCTTCCCGATATTCGCAAACCCACCGGGTCCCTCAATTCCAGCTGATTCGCCTGGTAAATCAATTCCAGTTTTGACGCCTAGTCCGAATTGATTGAAGAAACCACGCTGAATATTAAAACTATCAGGACTCATGTTCAATGGGGCTCCTGGAACATAGTTAAATTTAGCTTCTTTCATCGCTAGCTGCATCATGTACGAGTTGGAAGAAACTTCCAATGCTGTCGAAGCATCGACTGGCATGTTGGCATTCCCATTTTTGTTAAACCACGATGTTTTAATCGTTCCACCATTTTTAATGGGCATATCCGTTAGCGTGCTACTGGTTGGGGTAATAACATTTGAACGTAGCGCACCGTACACGGTTGCCCCCTTCACAACGGAACCCATCGTAATCGCCGTGTTGATATTTCCAATATCATTTTCAGTAACTTTATTAGTTTTCGGATCCCGATCAACTCCGGCCATTCCGATGATACCGCCTGTATGGGGATTCATAGCAACCGCATAAGTTCCTGTTGCGTTGCCACCAGCTTGTGCCCCCTTGACCAATTTTTGTAAATCTGATTGAAATTTAGCATTAATGGTCAGTTGCAGGTTGTCTCCCGGGCTGCCTTTATATTTTTGAACCTGTTTAATGATTTGGTTATCACTATTAAGTTTGATGTCTGTTTGCGACTTGGACCCTCGCAACACCGGTTCATAGCTCTCCTCCAAATTGCTATTCCCAACCGATTCATTTTGTGAGTATCCTTGCGCTAATAACTGATTAACTCGGTTATCTGGTAACCCCGTTTTATTCGAGGTTACCGTTCCAGTGATCGTTTTAATCCCATCACCATCAGGATATTCTCGCATCCAATTGGTTCCTACTTGAACCCCGGGCATCTCTGAACTATGTTCCCCAACTTCTGCAACTTCCTGGTTAGAAACCCGATCATACTTAATGTAAGTAGTCGAAAGACGGTAAGCCCCACTCATAGAATTGAAAATTGCAGCTTTATTTTTTAGATCAGCCGTAAAGGGAACTACATCTCCGGTTTTGACCAATTTGACCGCCGCTGCTTGTTGCTGATCTGGATCCAACTGAGCATAATTTTTAATCCGATTTTTTAATTTTTCCTGATTTTTTGGATTTGCAACGTAATACTGCGCTATTTGCTTCTTAGTCAAGCGATCGGTTGGCACCTTAATTATGTTCCCAAGGCGAGTTGCAGTTTGATACATGTCTACTGTCGTCACCTTAGGGCCCTTTGTGTAGGTAATCGCCCGTTCTGGCTTATTTCCCACCAACAATTTCCCGGTGGCATCATAAATCTGCCCACGGGGCACGTTCCCATAAGTCGTCGAGTTATTGGTTTGATTAACCGTCGATTTAAAATAATTTCCCTGAATTAGCTGCAAATCTGCTAGCTTCCAAATCAAGACCGCAAATAAGACGCCCACTAATATAAAAATTAAGTTTAGTCGGAATGGAATCTTGCTACTTGCCAGCTCTGGTTGATTCGCCCGTGTTCTTTTTTTAAAAAACCTGCCAAAAAAATTCCCCACAATGTTCCCCTTCGCATCGTCAGCTGCTTACTTAGCCATTAATTATCTCTTATTATTGCATTCTCGGCGTTGTCCCGCAATGATTGCTTGTCACTAATTCTCCACACAAAAAGCTCGCTACCAAGACGGTCAACGAGCTTTAAAAAGTTTACTTAACGGAGACAATTTTTACGTGCATAACTCCATCAGGAATCTCAATGTCGACTGTTTCTCCTAATTTTCGACCCAACAACCCCTTGGCAATTGGCGAATCATTTGAAACTTTCCCCGCTAGTGGATCCGCCTCAGCCGCTCCGACGATTTGGTAAGTTTCAACTTCCCCGTCAGGAATTTCCTGAAATTGGATGGTTTTCCCAACCCCAACTTCATCTTGATCAGTTTGTTCATCGTCAACTACTTCTGCAAACTGTAACATATGTTCCACAGTATTAATCCGGCTCTCTAGTAAAGCCTGTTCATTTTTTGCTGACTTGTATTCAGAATTTTCTGATAAGTCACCGTAACTTCGCGCAATTTTAATTTGTTCAATGACGTGCGGACGCTGGGTGGTCTTTAAATCTTCTAATTCGGCTTCCAGCTTGATCTTACCTTCTTTAGTCATTGGATAAACTTGATCTTCAGCCATTTTTCCACCTCAATTGTTTTATTCAGTTTAGAATTTATCACGAAAACCGGCAGCTGGCAAACAAAAGTTATCGGTCAGTGGCAACTGAGGTGGTCGTTTTTGCCAAAATTGCTTGGATTTTGGTCGTTAACAGATCAATTGCAACAACATTTTTTCCCCCGCGCGGAATAATGATATCAGCATAGCGCTTCGATGGCTCCACAAATTGTTGATACATTGGTCGGACGGTTGTTAAATATTGTTGGATCACCATTTCAAGTGTCCGACCACGTTCCTTCGTATCCCGTTCAATTCGGCGAATCAACCGAATATCATCATCAGTATCTACAAAAGCTTTAATATCCATCAAATCACGAAGCCGGGGTTCATTTAATGTTAAGATTCCTTCTAAAATAATAACATCGGTCGGCTGTTGACAGATGGTTTGGGTGCTTCGAGTAAACTGAGTGTAGTCATACACCGGTTTTTTTATAGCTTGATAATGTAACAAGTCCTGTAGTTGTTCGATCAATAAATCATCATCAAAAGCATCCGGATGATCATAATTAACTTGTTTTCTAGCAGCCATGGATAATTCAGCTTGATCTCGATAATAAGAATCCTGCTGAATAATTGCAATGGAGTGGCCTGATAGCCGTTCTAAAATGGCCCGACTAACAGTTGTTTTCCCACTACTTGATCCACCAGTTACTCCAATGATAACTGGACGTTTCTTCATAATTGTCATCGCTGTTTCCTTTCACTTGCAGCTTAGCGGATTGTGGCCTGAAATTCAGTTTTTAGGGCCGTAGTGATTTTTTCGATTTTTTGGTTAATTATCTCATCTTGAAGAGTTGCTTGTGGATTAGAAAAAGTCAGTGAATAAGCGAGTGAACGTTGATCTTTGGGAATACGGTTACCAGCATACACATCAAAAAGGGTCAGACTTTGCAAATAAGCCCCCGCTTTGTCGGTAATTACAGCTTCAATCGCCGCATTGGAAACCTGCTCTCCAACTAACATTGCAATGTCTCGTTTGATACTAGGATAAGCACTGATTGGTTGATAATGCTGCACTTGTTTAGGAGCAAGGGCTAGTTTTTCTAAATCCAACTCAAAAACATAGGTAGGTTTAATGTGGAATGATTGGGCGATGAGGGGATGAACCTGCCCAATTAATCCCACCAATTGATCTGATAACCACACCTCTGCGGTTTGATTGGGGTGGAGTTGCTTAACCGTACTAGTAGGTTTGTACTGGATGGTTCCCGCCAAGTTTAAACTAGCTAAATACTGTTCAACTAGACCCTTAAGCTGGAAAAAGTCTACCGGTTCCGCGTTCGTCGCCCAGTTGGCAGACGCCAAGAAGCCAGAAACAGCTCCGGCAAGGTGCTCTTTTTCAATCGGACGGACTTGCGCTTGTGTCCGAAAAAAAACACGACCTTGTTCATATAGTGATACATTTTGAACTCCACGAGCTTGATTATATGAAATATCATCCAGTAATCCAGCGATGAGATTTTGCCGTAGCACGGCATGATCACTGCTCATTGGCCATTTCATGCTGGTCTCGACACTTGGTTCCCAATTAAACATGGTGGCTTTGGCTGCCGTTGTCAGCGAATACGAAATGGCATGGCTAAATCCCAAACCTTCCATCGTTCGCCGGGTCTGTCGTAACAACCGCTGTTTCTCAGTCAAGCGCCCTTGGGTCGTGTTAGTTACCGGTAGCGTAGTTGGAATATGATCATAACCATAAATCCGCGCAATTTCTTCATATAAGTCGGCAGGAAGCTTAAGATCCCAACAACGCGTTGGAACCGTCACCACCAGTTGTGTTGCAGTTGGCGTTACTTTAAAGCCCAGTCGTTTGAACAGCTGTTCAATTTCCACTGGTTGTAGACTAGTTCCTAACACCTGATTAATTTTAAGTGGAGTTACAGTAATCTTAGTTTCAGAAACCGGGGTCTGCTGTCCAACAACAGTTCCTTGGCTCGCCGTTCCAGCAGCAATTTGTTGTAATAAACCGGCAGCATAGTTTAACGCCTTGGTAACATTGCCTTGATCAATTCCTCGCTCAAATCGTTGGGAAGCATCGGTATGCAGTCCTTCTTTTTGCGCCATTTTTCGCGTTGCAACGCTTGAAAAAGCAGCTGCTTCCAGCACGATTTGTTGCGTCTTAGCGTTTACTTTAGTTGCTTCACCGCCCATTAAACCGGCTAAGGCTACCGGACCAGCCTGATCAGCAATCACAACATCGTTATCATCTAAGTCGCGCTGCGTGCCGTCCAAAGTAACTAGTTGTTCCGTTGATTGGGCTCGACGGACTTGTAAGTTTTTCCCCGTAATTTTGTCTAAGTCGTAAGCATGGAGCGGTTGACCTAGTTTTAGCATGACATAGTTAGTCACATCGACCACATTATTAATTGGTTTAATTCCTGCATTCCAGAGCTTGATTTGTAACCACAAAGGACTCGAAGCAACGGTCACATTTTTAACCACCTGTAACTGATATTGAGTAGCGAGCTCCACCGGTGCAGCAGCTGAAATATCAGTAGCACTACTTTGCTGCCCTAGGGCTGGTGCTGGCGTCTCATCAAAGATCACCGGCTGGTTTAATACCGCTGCCAAATCATAGACAACTCCCCGTAAACTCAGCATGTCACCACGGTTAGGAGTAACGTCTAAATCAAGCAGTGACTCATCCATTCCAAGATAATGATAAATTTCGTCCCCTAGCTGGGCATCATCTGGTAGAAAGTAAATTCCATCCTTCCACTCATCAGGAACGATTTCCTCATCAAATCCAATCTCATCTAAAGCACAGAGCATCCCATCCGATTTAACTCCGCGCATTTTAGCCTTCTTGATTTTTTGGTTTCCAGCTACGCGAGCCCCTGGCAAAGCCACAATTACTTTTTTACCGACGGTCACATTAGGAGCTCCACAAACAATTTGCTGAACGATGCCAGCACCAACGGCTACCTGACAAATATTCAAGTGGCCCGCATCAGGATGTTTAACAACTGATTCAATCTCACCAACCACTAACTTTTTCAGTCCAGCTTGGCGCTGGGTAACGCTATCAACCTCAACAGAAGTTCGCTCAATTTTTTCACCTAATTCAGTGGGGGTCAGATCAATTTGAAGGTATTTGGTCAACCATTCGTACGATAGTAACATTTACAGTCATCCTTCCTAGTCAAACTGGGTCAAAAATTTAAGATTATTTAGATAAAAGTCACGAATATCAGTAACACCATATTTGAGCATTGCCAGTCGATCCGGTCCTACTCCAAAGGCAAAACCACCATATTCTTGGTTATCAACCCCGGCCATTTTTAGCACGTTAGGATGCACCATCCCGGCCCCTAGCACTTCAATCCAGCCGGATCCCTTACAAACTAGGCAACCTTTTCCATCACAATTCATACAGGTCATGTCGACTTCAACTGATGGTTCGGTAAAAGGAAAGTAGCTGGGTCGCAATCGCATCTCAAGCCGATCACCGAACATTTCTTTTAACATTTGAGCCAGCGTTCCCTTGAGGTCCGCCATGGTAATGTGATGGTCAATCACAATTCCCTCTACTTGGTGAAATTGGTGAGAATGCGTCGGATCATCGGTATCACGTCGAAAGACAACCCCAGGAGAGATCATTTTTAGCGGCCCCTTTGAAAAATCATGTTTCTCCAACGTACGGGCTTGCATCGGCGATGTTTGCGTTCGCATCAAGATTTCTGAAGTAATGTAAAAAGTATCCTGCATATCGCGCGCTGGATGATCCTTCGGTAAATTCATCATTTCAAAGTTATAACGTTCCTCTTCAACCTCCGGACCAGTTAGAACTTGATAACCCATTCCAATGAAAATATCTTCAATTTCATCGATGATTCTTTGGATCACATGCGGGTGCCCAACTGGATAATTTTTACCTGGTAAGGTCACATCAATTGCTTCATCCACTAACTTTCGATCAAGTGCTGCGGTGGCTAATTGTTGTTGCTTTGCCGTAATTAGACTTTGCAACTGATCACGAACCGTATTAGAAAGCTTCCCGGCTGCTGGGCGTTCCGCAGCTGGTAAATTAACAATTTCTCGCAATGCCTGAGTAATTTGTCCTTTTTTGCCGAGAAATTTAACTTTTAAATCATTCAGCTGTTGTTCGCTGGTAACTTCCTTTATTTTCTCAATCCCCTGTTGTTTGATTTGTTCTAAATCGGTCTCTAAACTCATTTTTAAACCCCTCTTTTTAGATTAAAAAAGCCTCATCCCGACTAGGGACGAAGCTTCGCGTTACCACCCAAATTCATGTCAAGTTGACATGCACTTTTGTGATGAATAACGCCATCAATCGGACAATGTTAGGAATGTCTACTAACGAACAGCGAATTCAGCACCCCTCTGGTTAGTTTCAGCGTTTCTAACCTCTCTGTGGTTCCAATCAGTGCTTACTACCTCTCTCGTTTTTGTAACTACCCTGACTATAAAACAAACTAGATTAACGGTCAAGCTCTTCATCGCCATCACACAACTTATCGGCCCACCCGTGGACTTCCGACATAATTGGCGCTAAATCGCGTCCTTTTTCAGTTAATTCATATTTAATCAGGGAAGAGTCCTGAAACGTTTTTCTTACAATCAAATCCAACTCGCGTAGTTCCTTCAGACGAGCAGTTAATACCCGATCGCTACAGTTCTCAATTTTTTCTGAGATTTCGCAAAACCGTAAAGAATCACCAATTAACAGTGCTTCAATAATCATCCCATTCCATTTTTTGCCCAACATTTGAAAGGCTTCTTGGAACCGAGTACACAAAAATTCTCCATTGTCACTTGCTGTTTTAACTGCTGGCATAGTTACCATCCTCATTTCTTTTTATTTTGTGAAGCTTTAAAAACATGCTTAAACTTATTTTCAAGCGGTTCCATAAATTCATGGGCAGCCGCATAATCATCGACCAACGAAACGATTACACTTTCTTTATATTTGGGGCGAGCTAGAGTCAATCCCCACATATGTTTCAAGATGATATCTTCTTCTTTAGGCGTTAATTTAGTAATTTTTTGGGCATTGCGTAGTGCGACCCGCGGGTGAATATAGGCATGTGACCCAACATCAAATTTAGTGGTTCGCCAATCATAATAAAATAGATCATGTAGTAACCCACCCCGTGCAGCAGCCCGTGCATCTAAGTTTAATTTTTTTGCAATCTTATAACTTTCAAATGAAACATAGATACAATGTCTGAGTCTGGTTGAATGATGATGTTGGGTATAATTTGCTAATTTTTGAACCGCTGGATTTTCCAACAGATCAGAAACATTAGCAACATAGTCTGGACAATCCTGCCATCGTTTTGAAACCATCACATCATCTCCTCTACAGCTAAGTTTGATGTAGTTGGAACATTAGAATTGCAGCAGCAACGGCCACATTAAGTGATTCTGCCTGACCAGTAATTGGAATATATAAATTATTAGTAGTCTGGCGCAACAACTCTGGTTGCATCCCATTTCCTTCATTTCCCATTACCAAAGCAAAATCTGAAATTGGTTGAACATCACGATAATTCTGAGCATTAGGATCAAGCGCCGTCCCGAAAACCGGAAAATTTTGCTGGTGCAACCGTTTAACCAGTGGCAGCAAATCCGTCCGAAAGAGTTGTAGATGAAACTGACTCCCCTGCATTGCCCGCAAAACCTTGTCATTATATTGACTAGCCGTGCCGTCTCCAAAAATAACTCCAGTAAAACCAGCTGCATCAGCAGTTCGAACCATTGTTCCAATATTACCAGGATCTTGGACATCATCTAAAAGTAACCACGCACCCTGTAGCGATTGGGGAAACTGTCGTTGCTTTGGAATATTTACCACTGCAAAAATCCCTTGAGGGGTACTCGTGGCACCGAGTTCCTTTGCAACTTCATTTGAAATTACTGTCACATTTTTATCATGAAATGCCGCTTGATGTTGTAATAGTTGCTGATCGGTCGCTAAAATCAGATTAATCTGAGTTGTAGGCAGGTGCTGGAGCGCTTCTCCCACTAAATGCCAACTTTCTAATAAATACTGGTTGGCTTTCTTTCGACCTGCGGGAGTCGTTAGTTTCTTGATTGCCTTTACGGTTGGATTTTTTTTGGAATCGATTCTGTTCATAAAGCGCTCTCCCACTATCCTTTTTAGCTTAGTTAATTTTACCACATTTATCTAAAATTCCATTAAAATTATAGTAGTTTTATTGCTGAAAAATCATTAATATTTGCCTTATAAGCGCTTCACCAATTGCAGTCCCCAACTATTTAAGGTAAGCTAAACCAGTATGACTAATTATCAAAGGAGCTACTGCCTATGAAAAAAAAACGCAAAATAACCCTGATAAGTATCGCACTCCTAGCTGCTATTACATTAAGTGGCTGCGTTCGAACTGATGCAAAGGGTCATCCTTATGGTTTTGTTTATGATTATCTGGCCATTCCCGGACAAAAAATCATGGATTGGCTCGCTCAATTCGTGGGTGGCTACGGCTGGTCTCTGATTGTCATTACCGTCCTGGTTCGACTTTGTTTGTTGCCAGTAATGATTAGTCAGTTAAAGAAATCCACCATTCAGCAAGAAAAGATGAATTTGATTAAGCCGCAGCTGACCAAACTTCAGAAATTGATTCGACAAACAAAAGATCAAGCTGAACAAGTCGCCCTTAACCAGCAAATGATGCAACTTTATCGGGATAATAATATCAGCATGACGGGCGGTATTGGTTGTTTACCGCTCTTAATCCAGTTGCCAATCTTTGCGGCACTCTATGCAGCCATTCGGTATTCACCAGAACTTTCCCATTCCGTCTTCTTGGGGATCCAGTTAGGTCAACGTAGCATTCTGCTAGCGATTCTTTCCCTGGTGGTTTATGCCGTTCAAGGCTATCTCGCTATTCAAGGCATGCCTAAATCTCAACGAAAACAAATGGGCGCCATGATGTTGATTAGCCCCATTATGATTTTCTTCGTAACTCTTTCGTCCCCGGCAGGGCTCGGAATTTACTTTTTTATTGGTGGAGTGTTCGCAATCGTCCAACAATTAATTGTTAATGCCTATCGCCCTCGGATTATTAAAAATATTCAAGCTGAAACGGCGAAAAATCCGCCTAAAGTGGTATTACCAGATTCAATTGAACAAATTGAAGCAAACGTCGAGGCAGCTGCCAAAGCGGAAACAATTTCGAAGCCAGCAGATAATCAATCAGAAAAAAATCGAGTTCGTAACCAAAACAAACAGCACCGTCCTAAGCAATAACAAAAATATTTCCAACTGAACAAGTAATCCCCCGATAGTTATGAAATCTCAATTAACTGTTGGGGGATTTTTTATGTCTAAATAAAGTATTGGTAGTAATAAAATAGGCAGCCGATTGCTAGAAAAATATCAGCAACCGACCGCCTAATTACGGTAATCATTTTAAATGGTAAAAGTAGTCGTGTACCTAACTGAGCAGGCACCGTTTAATTATTATCGTTACTCATTCCAAGTAGTTGAACTAGAATCTGGAAAATATTCAAAATGTCCAAATAGATGTTAAGCGCCCCAATTGTACTGAACTTTTGTAATTTTGTCTCAGAGTCAACGTATTCAGCATATTTACGAACACTTTGCGTATCCATCACAATGAAAACGGCAAAGATAACTAACATTACAACGTCAATAATGATGTATAAAGTGGGAATTCTCAAGAGAACAGCTACCACACTCAACACAATCGCTGCCAATAACCCCCACGTCAAGTACGAACTAAACCGTAGATAATCTTTAGTCGTTCGATTAGCATAGAAGGTCAACCCACCAAACATCACAGCAGTTCCTAAAAATGCAAGTCCAATTGTATCCATCCGATAATAAATCAGGATTGGGCTTAAGGATACTCCGAACAAGACGGTCATCAAATAGTAAATCGTGTTGGTTGTCGAAGCACTCGTCTTTTCATCGTTAACTGAGTGACCCAGTGCCAACATCAGTCCCAAAGCAACCAATAAAATCAATAATGAACTTCCAAGTCCCATCGAAGTTACAAAACTTCTCATAAAGGTGGACATCAATAACATAACAATTCCAGTTACTACTAAACCGCCACAAACCTTTTGATAAGTTTTAGCAACTAACCGTTGCGCTAACTCAGCGGTGTTTCCAAACATTTCTCCGTTCATCGCTAACACCCTTTCTGATCTTTATTAAGATTGGAATCAATTATAACATGAATCAATCATAATTCCTAACTAGTAACCTAGACGATTTAAATCGTCATCCGAATGTAACACCGTCTTTTTTCCGCTAGGTAATTGAACCTCGAGCCAACCACCTTCAATCAGCTTCATTGGGAGACCAACTTGATGAAGTTTGATATAACTTTGCCGCAAGTTAGCTGGAACTTGGGGAAAATTAGTCGATGCGGGACTTGTTTGAAATTGTTTCCGATACCCTTGACCTTGGTGCAAGGCAAAAGCAGTTAATGAACCGTGCTCAATTTTTTTAAGTAAACGTCCACTAACCGTTTGGTGGGGATGATCTAGGGCTGATTGCAGCCACTGAAGCGTTGCAATTAAATCAGGCTGTAGTTTTACTGGTGCAGAAGAAATTAATTTTTCAAAGCGCTGCAACAGTCGAATTGTCTGCTGAAACTGATCCGTGGTGAGTGGCTGCTGTGGATGTTGTAAAGCAACTTCCTCGTTTTTTTGTTCCGCCGCCGCCAGTTCCGAAACGGTCCATTCATGTTGTTGGCTAAGTGCATCTGCCACTAAAAACTGAAGAAAATACAAACTCTTAGCAGAAACTCCCGTTGCTACAAAAGGATCATCATCAAGAATTCTAAACTCTAAATATTCAATCCCTTTCGTTTGTAAATCTGACAGTTCCGCCCCTTTCAAGCGAACGGGTCCATAAAATTCACTCATTCCAGCTAGTTGTTTCGTCGCAATCAGCTGCTGTAAATCAGCAATAAATTTAGTCAAATTGGCATATGAAGCTCTTACATTCGCTCGATTTGCAAATCCATATGAACTAGACCGAAAAGATCGGACAGGTGCCAAAGACCGTAATTGTTTTGGTAGGTCATCCGCTGGATTCTCACTAACCGGCGCAGCCCCAAAAAAATAAGTTACCAGCCACCGATAGCCCACGATTTGTTGCGCAATTAAAAACAACAAGCGATTTTTAGCCGTGACTGTTGATGTCAAATGGTGTTGCTGTTGAAAATTAGCTATCGTAGCATCCAGCGGTGAATAATTGACATGAACCCCGCAAATAATGTGGTGAAACGGACCATAATGTTTTAATAACCAGTTTCGATACTTCAAATACCAGTCCCGATGAAAAGTATTCTTTAAAAACACAACATCCGATTCCTGCAACCGTGGTGGCATTGACAAGCCCCAGATAATTTCTTGAGGTTGTAAATTCAGCTGTAGGATCGCCTGTAGACTACGTAAATTTGCCAAAGCACCTACTACTGAATCCTGTGGAGCTGTGATTAATTCTTCCATACTTTCAGAAAAATCCGTCTGAAAATACGGCTGGGAACGACGATCACCGAGCGCTTGTGGATGCGGAGCACGAGATAACGTTTTGGTATTAAGATCCACGCGGTGTTCCTCAATTTCAATTCCTAAGTGACCCTCAAATAAACCCGTAAGCGTTTTCATGAGTGCTGCCCTCCAAAATAAAAAATTTTCGTCCCACCACCCCAACCTAAATTAAGGGTATGAGCCGAAAATCACTAGTATTACCACCAAAAATTTTAAATACTTTCCCAGCTATTCACTCGATCATGATCAAAATCAATATCAGAGCGATAACCGGCACTAGTTTGAACTTTTTCAGTGTTCCAGACCTTTTTATTGAGACTTCCCACTGACCTTAATATTGCTAGTAATTCTAGCGAGAAACCAGTAGTTCGTCAATACTTAATTAACCTCTGCCCAGTTAGTTAGATTCACTGGCTTCGTAAAGTAATGTTGTCGTCCGTTAATAGTAACTTTCAAGTGCTGATCAACCGTAACCATTACTGGGAAACCTAACTGTAAAGCTTGGAGATACATTCCATGAAACTTAGTCGGAATTTCGGGCATGGCTTGGTCTGCCGTTTGGTTGGCATAACTAGTTTTAATTTGACAGCCACGAACTTGTGCATAGTGGGTAAGTGACTTTCCCCGCAAGAAGGGTAATAATTGGCCTGCCCGGGTTTGGTTAGGGTGTGCGATCGTCTGAACCAAAAATTTTTGACTTGCTGCTAACGATGACCGTAGCACTAACGGCGCTCGAGCGATTAAACCGGAGAGCCGGTGCTCAAGTTGGAGGGCTTGCTGATATAATTCAGGCGCAAGCGGGGTCTCTGGATGCGCAAGAGCAACGCTTTCATTGGCTTGCATGGCAGCTTGCAAATCGGCGGCAGTCCAGACTGGTCGATTTACAAGCGCATCCACAATCAACAAATGAACCAAATTTAGCGCCTCCGCTGAAATTCCATTGTTGCTGAACGGGTCGTCATCAAACAGCCTAAATTCAACGTACTGTGGTCCAGTTGCCTGTAACTTTGTAAGTGAATCCCCACCTTTCAACCGAACGGGACCATAAAATTCGCTGACACTAGCTAACTTTTGGGTAGCTACGGCCGCTTGTAAATCTCTAAAGAAAATTGTTGGACTAGCATAAGAAATCTGAACTTCTGATCGATTAGCATAGCCATAGCTACTAGAACGCAGGGAGCGAACTGGAAACTGCTGGATTATTTCTGACGGGAATTGACGGTTAGCATTTTCACTGACCGGCGTTGCTCCAAACAAATACGTAATCAACCAACGATAACCAACTAGTTGCTGGGCTAGAGAAAATAACAACGCCGTTTGCGCTGCTTGCCGATCAGCATAGGAACCTTGCTGTTGAAAGGCGGAAATGATCGCGGCTGTAGGTGAGTAATTAATGTGAACTCCGGCAATTAGTTGTTGCAAGGGTCCATACTTTTCCAACAAATAATTCAAATAATCAGCATACCATGGACGCCGTTTAGCACTACTTTTGACTAATTCTAAATCCCGATCAGTAACTGCTGGTGGCATTGATAACGGCCACATGATTTCATCAGATCGTAATGATTGTTGCAATAATGATTGTAGCGTATGTAATTGGGATAAGGCTGCCTTCGTTGATGGCTGTGGAGTCGTCACTAATTCCTCCATGCTTTCGGTAAAATCACTTTGAAAGTACGGCTGGGTTCTGCGATCGCCCAAATTAGTGGGGTGTGGATAGCGCGACAGGCGTTGTTGCTTTAAATCATAGCGTTGTGCTTCAACTTCTAAACCAAATTTACCGGCAAACCAATTTGGATTGGAACTACTCGTACCCCGTTGTCTCTGCATCATTCCTAACCCCATCATTTTGTTTTTTATAGTCTAGCAATTTAAAATTGGGTCGTCAAACTACTGCAACCCAACAAAAAAAGAATTCCGAAAACCCATGGTGTTTTCGAAATTCTTTGTTCAAATGATTAGTTGTTTTTTTGTGCGACAACTTCTTTGCCGTTGTAATAACCACAACTTGGACATACGTAATGTGATTTACGTAGCTCACCACAATTAGGACAAGGAGACATCCCCGGTACATTTAATTTGATGTGTCCCCGTCGCATATCACGCCGAGCTTTTGATGTTTTTCGTTTTGGAACTGCCATTTGCAAAACCTCCCTTAAATTTAATTTCCACAAGTGAATTATTAATGCTTGTCTGGCTTGTCAGTATAAAAACCCTGTAAGTCGGCAAGCCGTGGATCAACCTGATTAGTCCGCGCTCGTTGCTTTCGATATTCATCCTCAGAAACGACCTTCCAGTCTTCACCAGCCGGCATATCTGCACCTGCTCGTTCTGAAGGCGTAAGAACTTGCATCGGAATTTGTACAAGTACGTTGTCAACAACCGCCGTTTCAAAATCAATTGTGCCAGAATCATCAACTATCAGCACAATTTCATTATTTTCGTAGCGCCGTAACGCTGCCTCGGTTGCAACATAAATTTCTGTCACATGAAAATCCAATGGCAAGGTAACTGGAATCAACGAGCGACTCGAAGGAACTGTTACCGAACCACTAATATCAGCATCGACAATTACATCGCCTTGATCAGCTCGTGCAACCACTGATACCTCAAAGGCGGTGGCACTGATAATCTCATCCGGATAACGTGCTTGTAGCTGCTTTTGGATTGTCAGAGTTGCTTGCTCTGTAAATGGTTGCTTGACGTAGCCTTGTAATTTTTCAAACGACCACTTCATCTTAACCCCTCCAGTCCAACGAAGCCAATTATACGAATTTTCTTTTTCGATGTCAAGGTCTACTCCTTGATGGAGTATCATCAATTCGAATTGGCTGCCGATACAAGTCCTGTCGCAGATGGGTGACTTGTTCAGTTAATAACCCAGCCTTCCACTCCAACCACAATTGGTGTTGCAATGCCCTTTTACTAACCCGCGTAATCATTGGCAAATTAGTCTGTCCATGAACTTGATGTAGGTATGCTTGCCCCTTTGCCGTCATTCCCAAGATTCGAATACTGGCTGGTTGGTGCTCAAGGATCTGATCAGTAACTTGTAAGAGCGTGTACACCGCCAGCCGCTGTAACCGAGCATATGTATACCGCTTAGTTTTTGCTTTATTCAAAAAATCTTGAAAACTAACAGCCTGTAGCGCCGCCTGCTGCAACCGTTGCTCCAAACCTTCGGTCATTTGGTAAATCCGCCGTAATTGGGCTAATGAACTCTGCGTCAGCTGATACTGCAAGAGTGGCCAAAATGCATTCCAACTAATGGCTGGTTGTGATTGCAGTGCGGTAGCGGTCACTGGCATTGCTTGACTCGCCTGCTGTAATTCTCCTTCGTAAATGGACTGCCGAATTGCGGTTCCACTAGCAATGGTACCCGTAATCGCCGCATCATTATGATGACTTTTAAGTCGTGGAAGTGGAACTAACTGCAACGGTTGCTGCAACTTTCCTACTGCTTGAGCATACCAAAAACCTAACGTATCATTAGGCTCGTCCAACTGCAAGCCGTGCTGCTGTAACAAATCTTTCTGGAAATTAGCAGCAAATGGGGCATTATAAGTAGTCTGAACAGAACTAGTAGTCAGTTTCCAAGTAGAAAACCTAGTGAAATTCCAATCGGGATGTTCACAACCAAAGGCTAAAAACTGGCAGTGTAAGGCAGCCAGGCGCTGAATTGCTTGTTCCGCAAAAATACTAGCTGGTTGAACTGCAGAGCCCACGGGCAACTCGATTACGAGATCAACCCCGGCTTGTAATGCCCACCGGGCTCGCGTCCATTTGTCAAAAATTGCCGGTTCCCCCCGCTGCATCCAGTTACTACTCATAACCGCAACGGTTACGTCGGCATTGGTTTGCAGCCGGGCTTGCCGCACTTGCCAAGCGTGCCCATTATGAAAAGGATCGTACTCTGTTACAATCCCAACTGCCGTGAGCGCTGTCATGCGTTCCTCTTTTCTGCTACCACAAACCAGCGGGTTGTGGTTGGAGTTGGCTCGTTTTCCCCAAAATCACTGGTGACGATCACATGTGAAAAACCCGCAGCGTGTAACAGTCGCCGATAAGTGGTAAGCGGATAAGTACGTTCATGGTGCAACTCTTCATAACGGGCAAAGGCTTGCTTAACCGGTTCATACTTAAAAAAAACTAGTTCGTGATCAACCGAATGTTCCTGTTTACCAGCGTAACTACTCCACAAAAAAGCCTGCTCCTCATCATGGTAATTATACATATAGCCTGGATACTTCTGGTCTGTTTGATAAGGCGTAATGACATCAAACAAAAATTTACCACCACTCTCGAGATGTTGATAGACTTGTTGAAAAACTTGTTGCATCTCAGCTTGATTAGCCAGATAACAAAGCGAATCATCGAAACAAGTTATAGCAGAAAACTGGGGGAAATCAGTTAAGTCCAGCATATTTGCTTGAACTAGCAAAACATTTTCACTGCCAGCAGCTTGCAAATGCTGATCAGCAAGCGATAGCATTTCAAACGACAGATCACAACCGGTCACAGTAAAGCCCGCAGATTGCAAACGAACCAATAATTGACCCGTTCCGCATGCTACATCTAGAACGGAAGCTGGCAAGGGAACTGTTTGTTGGACAAACCTTAACCAGCGATCGTACAGCCGTTCATCAAACAACTGATCATAGAAGCTAGCAAATTCAGCATAAATCATGAGTTAATCCTCTGTTACCCAGGCTGAAATATCTTCGTTAGTCGCATCAGCCCATAACTTCTCTAGCTTGTAAAATTCTCGCGTTTCCGTTGTAAAAATATGCACCAGAACGTCGCCTAAATCTAATAAAATCCACTTGGACTGATCCTTTCCTTCCAAGTGCTCCACTTTAATTTTTTGAATTGCCAATTCGTCAAGAACGTGGTCAGAAATCGCTTTTACCTGTCGACTTGAACTTGCATCCATAATGACAAAATAGCGCCCAACGATACTCAATTTTTCAATATTTAAAACTTCAATGTTGTGCGCGCGCCGATCATCGGCGGCAGTTACTACTGTTTTTAAAATTGCTTGATTATCCATAAATTCTCCCATTGATTATGACTTAGGTACCAAAGCATTATATGCTTCAAGCGCAGCCGGATAAATTGCTTGTCCCCGCTCAATCAAAAAGGTCATTGTTTGCTGATTCTGAAAAACAACTCCCTCATCTAAACTAGCCTGGGTTTTAGCCCGGGCCATTTCAACCCCGGCAAATGAGCGGTTAGGCTCAAGATAGTCAGCCATATACACAATTTTGTCATACACACTCATGACCGGTGCCGCAATTGTATGATATTTCACTGCGTTTAAAATCCGAATATCATTAATTCCCAATTCCTGTTGCACTAACAAATAGCCGACATAACCGTGCCAAATCGCACGACTATACTTTAATAATTCTGGATCAAGCTGAAACCGCCGAATCAAGCCTTGAAACTCAGCCACATCCCGTTGCTTAGCATAGTCGTGGACTAACCCAGCTAACCCAGCAATCGTTTGATCAGCTCCGTTAGCAGCTGCTAACTCTCGGGCGGTAGCTTCCACACGAACACAGTGCTCAAAACGATTTTTATCAAGATGTTTTTTCAATTTCGAAATAATTCCGGATCGTGAATCAGCGGCGTATTGTTCATAATGATCAGGTTCTAGACTCATATAAATTATGCTCCTTGATATATTTTCTAACCGTTTCTGGGACTAAATAGCGAATTTTCTCATGATGACGGATTTTATTGCGAATCATTGTCGAAGAAATTTCAATTTCCGGAACCGTAACCCACACAACTGCTTCCTGTAGTGCTTGTGGCACTGAGGTGCGCGGTCGCCGGACCCCCACAAATTGAACCAGTTGTCGAAGTTCGTCGCTACGATGCCAAGTCGGCAGATCAGCCACCATATCGCTCCCAATAATAAAATAATACGTAGCGGTGGGATGCTCGTCTTGTAATTTTCTCATGGTGTCATAACTGTAACTAATCCCCGTCCGCTCCAGTTCAGCTGTTTCTAACTGAAAATCCGGATTATCTTGAATGGCTAATTGCACCATCCGTTTTCGATCAGGAGCAGCAATTGCGCTTTTATGCTGATGGTGCGGCGGCAAATAGTTTGGTAAAAAACGTACTTGATCTAGGTGGAGCTGATCTAACACCTGCTCCGCCATGATAAGATGACCAAGATGAATCGGATTAAAAGTACCGCCCAAAATTCCAATTTTCTCTGTTTCCATCAGCGACTCCTACAATTGAAAGACTCCATGTGAAATAGTACGACGCGCCGGATTACTCGATTCACAAAACAGTAGCAACGTACGTCCTAACTCTTGCACCACCGTCAGTTGACTATGTTTAGTAATGTACGCGGCCACTTCGGTTGTCGTAACGGTCGCACTTTGCTGTAAGGAAATTTTGACAAGTTCACGCCGATCAACAGCTTGCACCACTTCTGAAAGCCACGCTTGATTCAAACCGTGCTTTCCAATTGAAAAAATCGGACGAAGTCGATTCCCATGTGCCCGCAAAAAACGTTTTTGTTTCCCAGTTAATTTCAGTTGCCCTTGTACCATTAAAACATCGCCTTTCGTAACAAAACTGATACTCCAGCTGGAGCATAACCGGCCACCAAACAGCCCTTTGGAACTGTAACCCAACCCAATCCTTCAAAGACTAAATCACTCGTGTCGGTTACCTTAAATTCGTGGCGCTGTAATGGCTGCACTGTTGTATTCCCAGTCGGTGGGGTTAACAACTCGCCCGCATGTTTAGCAAAAAAATCAGTCGCGTTTTCCAGCTTGGTACGATGAACCATTACATTGTTATCAGCAAAAACCGTGAAACCGCTTTTTTGTCCCTGAATAAAGTCAAAGCGACCCAGTGCCCCTAAAAATAAGGTCTGTCCCGGGTTTAACTGATATGAGCGCGGCTTAATTCTTTTTTGGGGGGTAACATATTTTAAATCAGCTGGTTGCAAATAATGAGCCATTTGACTTTCCTGAATAATCCCCGGTGTATCAATTAATTCTCGACCATTATCGAGCGGGATTTTAATCAAATCAAGCGTCGTCCCGGGAAATTTTGAAGTCGTAATGACATCCTTGATGCCGGAACTTTCCCGAATAATTTGATTGATTAAGGTCGATTTTCCAACATTAGTAACCCCCACAACGTAGACGTCACGACCGTTGGCAGCTTGATTCACCGCTGCTAGCAACTGATCAACTGCTTGATTAGTTTTAGCAGATACTAGTTCGATTGCTACCGGACGTAATCCGGCTTGGTTAAGCATTTGCCGCAACCAATCCTTCATTTTCTTAGGTTTAAAAGAAGCCGGAAGTAAATCCACTTTATTACCAACTGCTAAAATCGGATTATCACCAACAAACCGTTGGAGTCCCGAAATCAAACTACCATTTACATCAAAAATATCAATAACGTACACCACGAGGGCTTTGGTTTCTCTAATCCGGCTTAACAAGCGTAAAAATTCATCATCGGCTAATGCTACTGGCTGGATTTCATTATAATGACGGAGCCGAAAACAACGTTGACAATATAGATCCCCGCCGGAAGCCAATCCCTTCTCTAAAGCTGATTTAGGGGTATAACCAGCTGCATTAGGTGAGGTCGTCTGAATCAAAGCACCACACCCAATACACTGCAAGGGCTCCCTTGCCTGTTGCTCGAGTTCTTCAACCATTAATCAATATCACCTTTCCATCCCAATTCGGGATATCGTTTTTTAAGTTGCCAGTAGACAATGGTTTCCAAACGACGATTGACCCGAGTTGGCAACAAATCAGTTTTAACTAGGGGACGAACCCAGATGCTAGCAATCCCACAGTTGTTTGCAGCCCAAACATCGGTCAAAAGCTGATCACCAACCATAACCACCTGATCTTTACGGAGTGAAAACCTTTTCAACGTTCGCTTAATTCCAATGTTCATTGGTTTAAAGGCTCGAGCTACGAATGGTAATCCCAGGTCAGCTACCGCCCGACGCACTCGTTTGGGGTTATTATTTGAAATCACAATCACATTAATCCCATATTGCTGGAGTAAGCGAACCCAATGAAGAATATCTCTATTGCTACCCGCATGATTCCAAGGAATTAGCGTGTTGTCCAAATCCGTTAGAATCGTATCAATTCCATGCTGCTGTAATTTGTCGGGGGAAATATTATAGATGCTTTGAATCATCCATGTTGGTTTAAATGATGCTAACCTCATTCAACGTCTCCTTGTTGATAGCTTGCTTTTATTTTAAAACATTTACAGTTGCAATGGGAGATTTCAAGCTAAAAAAACTTTCACCAACGGCTGCTGATGAAAGTTTTTGGCACACTCGAATTTTAAAGTGCTTTTTTGGCTGCATCAACCAAAGCGGCAAAGGCATCCGTATCATTGACAGCTAAGTCGGCCAACATTTTACGGTTGACATCAATGTTAGCTTCTTTCAGACCATGCATCAACTGACTGTAACTGATGTCGTTAATTCGGGCAGCAGCGTTAATCCGTGTAATCCATAGTTTCCGGAAATTACCTTTATTATTCCGACGATCACGGAAAGCATATTCACGTGATTTCATCACTTGATTTTTAGCAGTTTTAAATAAACGATGCTTCCCGCCGCGGTATCCTTTAGCTAGCTTTAAAACTCGTTTACGCCGATTACGTGTGGTAGTTCCACCTTTAACTCGTGGCATGTCAAAATCCTCCTAGAAATTAAATTATTTTTTCAAAAGTTCACTGTATGATTTAACCCAGATTGGATCAATCATGCGAGTTCCGCGCAAGTGACGACGTTGTTTCTTAGTTTTTCCGTGAAAACGGTGACTAGTAAAAGCATGGGCACTTTTTAAACCACCCTTAGCAGTTTTCTTGAACCGTTTGGCAACCGCCCGGTTTGATTTCATTTTTGGCATTAGTTAGTCCTCCTCATCGTGTTAAATGTTAATTTTTAGTTTTATTGGTAGGAGCCAGCATTAAAAACATGCTACGTCCATCCATCTTAGCTCGTTGCGTTACAGTGGCAATGTCACTTAGGGCATCCGCCATTCGGTTCAATACCTGACGTCCAATTTCCTTATGTGTAATGGCACGTCCTTTAAATCGAATTGAAACGCGAACTTTTTCTCCCTTGCTCAAAAATTTCTGTGCATTTTTAAGCTTAGTATTGAAGTCGTTGGTATCAATCGTTGGACTCAACCGAATTTCTTTTACGCCAACCGTTTTTTGTTTTTTTCTCGCTTCACGATCTTTTTTTTGCTGGTTGAAACGATATTTCCCATAATCTAGAATCTTGGCAACCGCTGGTTTAGCGTTAGGTGCCACTAACACTAAGTCAAGATTAGCTACTTCAGCAATTTGAAGTGCTTCTTGCTTTGATTTTAGACCGAGCTTATTTCCCTGGTCATCAATTACCATCATCTCATGGGCACGAATGCTATCATTCACCGTCTGATCTCGTTTTGCTATGGTCCTTCACCTCCAAATATTTTTAGCAGAAAAATAGCGGATCCTCTTAACAGAGAACCCGCTATTTCTATCATAGTAGTTGATAGATTTTGCATCGAAAGCCCAGCAACTAAGCGTTACTCAGGCGAGAAGCGGGAAACTTCTGCTTTTAACTTTTTAAGCTTATCAAGAAATCAACTACTTGTCAACTAAAGCTATTCATTTCTGGAGTAGGTTGCAATATCCTGCAAAATCTCTTTTTCAAAATCTGCCACCGAAAGTGACCGGCTGTCATCTTCACCGTACTTTCGCACCGAGACCGTCTGCTGTTGCTTTTCGTCATCACCTACCACAATTGTGTATGGAATCTTGTGAGTTTGCGCATCTCGAATCAGATAGCCCATCTTTTCACCACGTTGATCAACTGATGACCGCAGTTTCAAGGCTGTAAACTGTTCATTCAAATGATGCGCATAATCACCGTGTTTTTCTTCACTGACCGGAATAATTTGAATTTGTTTGGGCGCCAACCAGGTTGGGAAAGCTCCTTTATAAATTTCAATTAGATAAGCTGTAAATCGTTCCATGGTTGAAACTAACCCTCGGTGAATCATAACCGGACGATGTTCTTGACCATCCTCACCAACATATTTCAAATCAAATCGTTCTGGTAACATGAAATCCAGTTGAATTGTGGATAACGTTTCCTCGTTGCCAAGCGCCGTCTTTGTTTGAACATCAAGCTTAGGACCATAAAAAGCGGCTTCACCCTCGGCCTCGACATATTCAAGCCCCAAGTCATCCATGGCACCTTTCAGCATTGCTTGTGCCTTGTTCCACATCTCGTCATCATCAAAATACTTTTCTGTATTTTGTGGGTCACGATAGCTTAGTCGGAACGTGTAATTGTCAATGTCAAAATCATGATAAACATCAACCATTAGGTTTAATATCCGCTTGAATTCATCCTGAATCTGTTCGGGCGCAACAAAAGTATGCCCGTCATTGAGTGTCATCTCACGGACTCGTTGCAACCCACTCAGTGCACCAGATTTTTCATATCGATGCATCATGCCAAGTTCAGCAATACGTAATGGTAATTCACGGTAAGAACGAATGTGATGGTTATAGATTTGAATGTGGGAAGGACAGTTCATTGGTCGTAATTCAAGTTGTTCATCATCATCCATCGTCATTGGTGGAAACATATCTTCTCGATAATGATCCCAATGACCAGATTGTTTATAGAGATCTAGGTTCGCCAATACTGGTGTATACACGTGCTGGTAGCCATTTGCAACTTCTTTATCGGTAATGTAGCGTTCAATTGTCCGCCGAATCGTAGCTCCATTGGGCATCCAATAAGGTAATCCCGCACCGACTTTAGGATCAACAAAGAAAAGATCCAAATTATTTCCAATAACTCGGTGGTCACGCTCATGTGCTTCTTGACGTTGTTGTAAATCAGCTTGTAAATCTGCCTCTTGATAAAAAGCCGTTCCATAAACTCGCTGTAACATCGGATTAGACGATTTCCCTTGCCAGTAAGCTCCTGCCACAGATAATAGTTTAAAGTGCTTCAAAGCTTTCAAACTAGGAGCAATCACTGTTTGAGCTAATGTCAAAACCCCATTAATTTTGTAAAACAAAAATTTAGTTTGCTGGCGTGCTTCAAGCAATGCCCGTTGGTACTGATCGGAACCGATTTCTGCTAGGGCATCCTCTTGACTAAGCCAGTGCCGCTCAATAACCGCATTTTGCTTGATCATCTGTTGCATCTTTTTAGTAATAGTTGCCAACTCATCAACGCTAATTTGCCGATCTGCCTTGTCCGTATCAACATAAAAGCCATCTTCATCAACTGCTAATTGACCAAGTTTAATCTCAGAAAACTGTTTTTTAACTGCCGTCGCCAACAATTGAGCTCCCGTTGCTCGTAAAATCTGCAGTGCTTCTGGATCTTGATCTGTAATAATTTGAAGGTGTCCCCCTTGTTCTAAGGGTTGTTCCAGGTCAACTAGCTGTTCATCAAGTTTACCAGCGAGGGCTTTTTTACCCAAACTAACTGCAATTGACTGTGCGATCTGAACAACCGTTACCGGCGTCTCAAATGCTCGCTGGCTACCATCTGGAAACTCAAATGTTAACTTTGCCATCGTATCTTCCTCCTATGAAAAAAGCCCCCAGTCCAAACAGACTAGGGGCGTCAGTGACGCGGTTCCACCCAAATTAATTCGTTATAACGAATATCTCAGTTAACCACTTCTTTAATTTTTACAAATACTAGCAAGGCGGTAAGTTAAAATTTATTTTAAATGGCTCACAGCAAATGCCACTCTCTCTGAAAAATAAATTATAACCCATGTCCTATAACTAAATCCTACCCAGTTAGGTGCTACCTGTCAAGCACTAGCTTTCTTGGCGACGATTCTTACCATCAATTTCAATGGGGCGGGCTAAAAAATGAATTCGCTCCAACAACCGCTTAGCTTTCAACGGCTCGACATCGCCACGACTAGTAGTTGCTAAGTGCTCATCGCCCAGCTGTTGAATTGTGAAGTTCGAGGTAAAAAAAGTAGAAAGCTCATGCTGCATACGATATTCAAGAATTACCCCTAACACCTCGTCACGAATCCAAGCAGACATTGCGTCGGCTCCGATATCATCAATAATCAAAACCGGAACTTGTTTTACTCGATTCAGCTTCTCCGTGACCTGATTATTTCCAATTGCACCCTTCATGGTTACGGCAAAACTTGGAAAATGAACCAGACAGACCGTAGTCCCGGTTGCAGCTAATTGCTGCGCCATCGCTGCCATAAGGTAAGTCTTCCCGACTCCAAACGGTCCTGACAAATACAATCCGGGCAAAAAGCCATGTCCTACTTGATGCTCCTTTTCAAGGAAATCATAAACGGCTTTGATCGCCACCATCCGCTGATCAGTTGGCTCATAATCAGAAAGTCGCGCTTGTTTAACAGTGGTTGTCATCCCAATGGTTTGAAACCGTTGCAAGCTGGCTTGACGCTGTTGTTTTTCCAATTGGTTGGCCGTAGGACGATAGGCAACTTCAATTTGATGATCATTTAAGACTAACTCCGGTTCATAACCCGGAGCAAAAGTCGGCTGTCCCTTTTTAAGCTTCGCTTTTTCGGTCACGAATTCATATAATTTTGAGGCTGATTTTTGCAAAACAGCAGCGTCCAAATCTTGTTGATGAGCCGTCAAAAAATCCTGAACGTCATGATCTTGTTGCACCATCTCGACTAGCTTTCGATAGTGCGCTGTTAGACCTTGTTGATCCATAGCTGCTCGTAAATTTGTCCGGATATCATCCATCCTGATCCTCCTTTGCATGATTTATTTTAGCTAGGCGTTTGGCCAGTTCACTCTTTTCCGCACTAGAAACCGGTTTTTCAGTTTGACCAGTAGCATCACGCTTAGCCCATTGCGGTAGCGTCTCGCGAACGTTACCTCTTTTGACCGACGTTTTTTGCTGCTTGCGTTGTGGCTGCCGGTTTTTGATTGCTACTAAAGCCCCCGTTGCCGTTGTAATTTTCTGTTGCGCCCAGTCATTGGCAATGGTGTCTACTAAGTTGCGATTTAAGGTTGGATAATCACGATCAACCAAGAGCAAATAACTCAAAAGGTTGATGACCTCTGGCTCGAGTTGATGGGTCTCAACTAAACTACGCAAAACCCGCTCCTCTCCATTAGTAACAAATCCGCCTTTTTCGTGCTTTAATCCTTGCAAAAAGATCATGGGAGCAGTCCGTTCTGCAACAGCTACTAGTTGCTGCTCTTGCTGACTGAGCTTAGTGGTTGAGCTAACTTGGCTGCCGTGCTTGGCTGGTTCATCAGCGGCCGGTGCGGTCGTTTGTAATTTGTTTTTGCGGGCGACCAATAACTGAAACTGTTGCGCATCAAACCGATTAGTAGTCAAGTTAGTAGCCCGCTCAATCAATTTCGCCTGCGCAACTTCATCTAAACCATACAGCTCCTTCGTGGCTAAAAACAATGGTTTTGCTTTCTTAATCGTTTGCAAATCAACAAAGGAATTTTTCAAAATGCTCAGCAATAATTCAAAATCAAAAGTTGTCTGTGGCATGGGCGTTCTTGCTGTTTGAACCGCTGCTGCATTACGCTTAACATTCGTGACTAACTGAGCGGGGGTAGTAGCTGCAAATCTAAAAACTGAAGTTAGGGCATGCGTAGTCTCCTGATAATCAGCAAGTTCCGGTTTGGCTGGCAATAAAATGCGACTAAGCTCTAAAAAAGCCGATTCACCAACCATTTCTAGCAATAACTGACTTAGCAAAGGATTTTCAAAAAAAGCAACGGGCACTAGCGGTGATACTAATAGGTAATAAACCTCGTTTTCATTATTAACAAATGTCCGCAACAACCCTGCTCCCTCACACTTTTGCCGAGCTCGATAAAGGTCTTGCTTATCAAGACTAAGCCGCTCCATCAGTTGAAAATGTTCACTGACCTTTGCTGACCAACCCCACAATAAATTTAACAGCGCATAAGCTTTGGTGCCGATGATTGGTAAATACAACTGATCCAATGATTGGCGAGCATCGCTGGCAAGTATCGTGTGTGCAGCTATTTTAAATTTACTTTGGGGATTAATCCCTGCTAGTTCCATCATCACTACTCATCATCCTGGCTGGCATCATTATCCATCAATTCTTTCATCTTAACGTAAAACTCATTCATGTCCTTAAACTGGCGGTAAACACTGGCAAAACGAATATAGGCAATTTCGTCGATATCTTTGAGTCCATTCATAACATTTTCGCCAATAATCGCACTGGAAACCTCATGACTCCCGTTGTCTTGACTTTCGATGTTTTTTCGCGTCTGGTCAACGATCTGATTCATCTGCTCCAAAGAAACCGGTCGTTTCTCACAAGATCGAATAATCCCTCGTAGCAATTTTTCCCGATTAAATTCCTGCCGGGTTCCATTCTTTTTAACTACCAGCAGTGGTGTCACTTCAACCATTTCGAAGGTTGTAAACCGATAACCACAGTGCTCACACTGTCGTCTTCGCCTGATCTGCGCCCCATCAGCCAGTGGGCGACTTTCAATTACTTTTGAAGTTGAATTATGTTGACATTTTGGACATTTCATTTCAGATCACTCCAGCTTGGCAAGCCATGTTTGCAGCTGCTCAGCACAGCTCTTGGTCCCATGGCTACTATCAAAAACTGCATCTACCAATCCTAATTTCAAATCTTGTGGCCACTGGGTTTTAATCAACTGGTTCGCGGCACTTAATGAAATATGATTTCTTTGCTGTAACCGTTTCAATCGCAACACTGGATCACAAGTCAACAAAACAATCTGGTCAAAAAATGGATGAAATCCATTTTCAAAAAGTGCGGCGGCTTCAAAAATCGTTAAAGATCCCTTTGTTCGCTCCTCCATTGCGGCCAGTAATGCCGGAGTCAAAATCCGAACCAAGGTGCGTAATTGCGCCGGTTGCTGCCAAACAATCTCACCTAACCGATGGCGATTCACTTGGTGATTGTCAATGACTTCATCACCAAAGTGCGCCGCAATTTCGTGAATCACCGGTTGATTATGTGCCTCGATTTCATGTGTAATTTGATCCAAATCATAAACCGGCCAGCCCGCCGCTTTCAGATAGCTGGCAACCGTTGATTTGCCGGTCGCAATGCCACCGGTTAAGCCAATTACCTTAGTCACTTTCATCTCCATGAACTACTTGACATTTAGGACAGTAGGTCGTTCCTCGTTGTGCTACCTTAATTTTTACTAGCGGGGTCTTGCAACGGTCACAAGGTTCTCCTTGTCGTCCATACGCATGAAGTTGGTTCTGAAATTTTCCTGCTTCCCCATACGCATTGGAATATGAATGAACCGTGGTTCCGTGTCCTTGAATGGCTCTAGCAATTTCAGCAATAATATTAGCACGCAATGCCGTAATCGTTTGATCATTTAAATAGTTAGTGGGCTGCTCGGGGTGAATTTTAGTTAACCACAACACCTCATCACAATAGATATTGCCCAACCCTGCTACTTTAGATTGGTCTAATAAAAAAGCCTTGATCTTTCGATGTGACCCCTGCAATTTTTCCTTTAAATACGTAAAACTCAAATCATGTTCGGTTGGTTCTGGACCAATCTTATTTAAACCAGATAAATTATACACTTGATCATTTGGAACTAATGCCATCTTGCCAAACATTCGGGTGTCTTTGTATCGTAGTTCACGACCATCATTAAGTTGAAAGACAACATTAGTATGCTTAGGTCGTTCAGTTCCAATGGACTGTACCTCATACTTACCTTCCATCCGTAAATGTGAAACTAACGTCAATCCTCCAGAAAGTCTAAACAAAAGATATTTTCCACGCCGATCGATTTTTAAAATCTCTTTATTAGTCAATTTTTTAATGAATTGATCAGCATCTAAGTTAATCATTTTTGGATATAAAACTTCAACTTTTTTGATGGTTGCTCCAACCACCAACTCGGTTAGTCCACTACGAACTGTTTCTACCTCAGGTAACTCCGGCATGCTTTCACCTACATTCTATTTTTTTATATTATACCAGTTATCACCAAAATGACTCTCAACTTTAAGTGGAACGTCAAAGGCGGTTCCAGCTTGCAGTACTGAATCCGTTTTAATGATCGAATCCATCACTTGAGGAACCAGCTGCTCTAACACGGGAATCTCTGATTTTGGGGCCTCAAAAATTAACTCATCATGGATTTGTAACAACATCTGTGCCTGCAAAGATCGTTCTCGTAGTACTTGGTTCATTTTTACCATCGCTGCTTTAATGATATCAGCTGCACTCCCTTGAATTGGTGAATTCATGGCCACTCGTTCAGCAAATTGTCGCTGTTGGAAGCGCTTGGAATTAATTTCTGGAATATAGCGCCGCCGTTTGGCAATTGTTTCTACATAACCATGCTCCTTTGCAAAAGCAACACTTTTTTCCATGTACTCTTTTACCTTTGGATATTCTGCAAAGTAACGATCGATAAATTGCTGGGCTTCCGGCTTGCTAATTCCTGTGTTATTAGCTAACCCATAAGCGCTAATTCCATAGACAATTCCAAAGTTGACCGCCTTTGCCTGCCTTCTAAGTTCAGCATCAACAGGCTGGTCAGCTGGAAGAGAAAAAATTCGACGCGCCGTTGCAGCATGAATATCATCTCCGTCAGCAAAGGCCGCCTGCATTTGCTGATCTTTTGAAATTGCAGCAAGTACTCGCAACTCAATTTGCGAATAATCAGAAGAAAATAATTGCCAGTCTGTCCTTCTAGGAACAAAGGCGGATCGAATCTGACGACCAGCCTCTGTACGAACTGGAATATTTTGCAAATTAGGATCAACCGAGGAGAGCCGTCCCGTCTGAGCTAAGGTTTGGAGATACCGGGTGTGCACTTTCCCATCTGGAAAAATATCACCAATGATCCCATCAATATAAGTCGAAATCAACTTGGTCAGTTGTCGATAATTAAGGATTTTTTCAATGATAGGATAGTCCGGCGCCAATTTTTCTAAAACATCAACGGAAGTGGAGTATCCAGTTTTAGTTTTCTTTAGAACCGGTAGCTGCATCTTTTCAAATAAAACCTCACCAAGTTGTTTAGGTGAACTAATATTAAACCGCATCCCGGCACTTTGATAAATTGACTGTTCAATTTCTGCCAATTGCTCGCTAAACTTACTTTTCAGTTCCGTTAACCGTTCAGCATTAAGGGTAATACCGGTAATTTCCATATCACTAAGAGAACGTGAAAGTGGTACTTCGAGGTTACGATATAAATTTAACTGTTCGTGCTTTTTTAAATCTGCCAACATCGTTGGTTTGAGCGTCTGAATTGCAAGCGCTTTTTGCACCATATGCTCAAACAAAACATCTGAAGCCGGAACTGCCAGTTGCTTTCCTTTGCCGTAAACATCCTGATCGGGACGAACCTGCTGATAATCATGCCGATTAGCAACTTCCCCAACATCATCGGCATTGTTTAAAGTATTAAGCAAATAAGAAGCCAATAACATATCAAAATCAACGTTAGCAAGCTGCACGCCTAACCGATGTAATCCAACAATTTGCGATTTATTATCAAAAACGTTTTTATGAATGCGCTCATCAGCCAGTATCTTGCGGAGTGGTTCACTTTGGAGTAACTCCACTTTCTGACTAACTAACCAGCGTTGCCCGTCCCCAATCACAAATCCAATTTGATCGGCCGTATGATAGTTGCTAGTTAACATTTCCAAGTTAAAAGTAATATCATTACCCAACTCGTTAACCAGCTGTAGATTATCCTCCGTCAAAACCTGATAATCCAGTTTAGGCAAGCTCGGACTTACCTGATAATCACTTCCTAATTCCTTTAAAAATGATTTGAAATTCATTTTCCGATAAAAATCCGCTAATTCAGGGAGAATCGTTGCTTGATAGGTTAATTCTGACAAATCAATTGTAATCGGAGCCTTCCGGTTGATTGTCGCTAGTTGCTTCGAAAGGAGCGCTTGTTCATGATCCAGCTCCAGATTTTCTCGTAATTTTTTCCCACTAACTTGATCAAGCTGCTGATAGAGTTGTTCAATCGTACCAAACTGACGAATCAATTTGACCGCTGTTTTTGGTCCTACCTTACGAACTCCTGGATAATTATCCGATTGATCTCCCTGCAACCCCTTAACATCAATAATTTGCCGAGGCTCGATTCCCATGGTTTCTTGCACATAGGCAGGGGTATACGCCACTAGCTCACTGACTCCTTTTTTTGAAACTGAAACGGTCGTGTGATCAGAACAAAGTTGCGTTAAGTCTCGGTCACCAGTAACTACCTCTACTTGATAACCCGCCTGTTCCGCCCGAAGTGCCACCGTGCCAATAATGTCATCAGCTTCATAATCAGCCAATTCATAAGTGGCAATTCCACGAGCCTTCAATAAATCTAAAATAAAGGGGAATTGTTCGCGCAATTCTTCTGGCATCTTGGCACGACCAGACTTGTATTCAGAATACATTTTCGTCCGAAAAGTTGTTTCACCCGCATCAAAAGCCGCCAAAACTGCTGTTGGTTGCATTTTTTTCAAAAGATCATCCAGCATACGATTTAAGCCATAAATTGCATTCGTATGGAGACCGTCGGCGTTCGTAAATCGATCTAATGATGTGTAAAGTGCAAAAAAAGCTTTGTAACTCAATGAATTTCCATCTAAAAGTAACAACTTCTTAGCTGCCATTGAAAAACCCCTTTATGATTAGTTGCTTGTTTTTCCAGATATTTCTATTTTACATCATTTTATAATAAAAAAGCCCCCCGAGTTGGCAGTTAATCATGCCGACCATTAAGGGGCTTAGAATTAGATGGGATAATTATTTTTTATAGCAAACTTAGTTAATTTTTTTACTTAAATGACTAAGTAAATCTTCATAGGTTCGTTCATATTTTTGAATATCGCCAGCCCCCATAAAAATCACTACGGCATCATGGTAATCCAATAACGGCGACATGTTTGCTTCAGTGATTAGCTGACTGCCGTTAATCTTATCAACCAAATCCTGACTGGTTACGTCTCCGTACTTCTCTCGTGGCGAACTGTATATTTTTGTAACGTAAACGTGATCAGCTTTACTTAGCGTAGCGGCAAAATCATCCAAATAGGCAATCGTTCGACTAAAAGTATGTGGCTGAAAAACTACTACGATTTCTTTATTCGGATATTCTTGTCGCGCTGCATCAAGGGTTGCCCGAATCTCAGAGGGATGGTGAGCATAATCGTCAATAATAGTCATATCACCCATTTTAACTTGTGAAAAACGGCGTTTAACCCCTTGAAAAGTCAGGAGTTCACGCTTAATTTCAGCTAAGTCGACCTCTTCAAAGTAAGCAACCGCAATTACCGCCAGAGCATTTAAAATGTTGTGTTCTCCAAAGAGCGGAATTTCAAAGCGACCAAAATCATGACCTTGAAAATGGACGTTAAACGTCGAACCCGTAGTGGTTCGTTTGACGTCTACTGCCTGAAAATCATCAGCATCTTTCGTACCATAGTAATAGATGGGCACCGCTGCTTTAATTTTGCGCAAGTATGGATCATCACCCCATGCAAAAATTCCCTTTTTAACGTGTCCGGCGAAGGTTTCAAAAGCATCGAACACATCATCAATCCCCGTATAATAATCAGGATGATCAAAATCAATGTTCGTCATAATCGCATAATCTGGATAGGTCGGCATAAAATGCCGGCGGTATTCGTCTGCTTCATACACAAAAAAACGTGCATCCGGAATGGCATTCCCACTACCATCGCCAATCAAAAAGTCAGTAGGAGCGATGCCGCTGAGTACATGCGACAAGAGCCCGGTTGTACTGGTTTTTCCATGTGCCCCGCACACCGCAATGCTAGTGTAGCCCTGAATCAGCTCACCCAAAAATTCTGGATAGCGATAAATTTGCAACCCTAGCTCACGCGCACGTTGAACCTCTGGATGATCATCACTAAAAGCGTTGCCAACAATCAAAGTCATCCCTGGCTGAATGTTATCGGGGCTAAACTGATATAACGGAATTCCAGCATCTTCTAGTCCCTTTTGTGTAAAGGTATATTTTTCAATGTCTGAACCCGCTACTTGATACCCCATCGCTTTAACCACCAAAGCCATGGCGCTCATCCCAGTTCCCTTAATCCCAACGAAAAAGTAAGTGCTATTATGATTTAATTTAATTTTTGTAGTTGTTGTCATAGTTGTTTGCGTAATCCCTTCTCAGTCCTGTTCCTCAAGAATACCAATTTCTAGAGCTAAAGTCTAAGGCTTATTAATTATTTAACTGCTGGAGTTTTTCAGGCGTCAGATAAACATCACGTGGTTTTGCTCCTCGTTGCTCTGAAATCAGCTGATGTTGCTCTAAATCATCGATCAGACTGGCAGCTCGATTGTAGCCAATCGAAAAAACACGCTGGAGTTTAGAGGTTGAAACCGTCTTCTCATCTGCCAAGTAGCGCAAACATTCAGACCACAGTTCATCATGAGCAGTGGCTTGATCGGCTTGCTTAACGAGTGATCGCGGATCAAATTCGTAATGAACCGGACCTTCCGCGCGCACAGCAGCCGTAACTTTTTCAACCTCAGCATTAGTCACAAATGCTCCTTGTAACCGTTCTGGCTTGCTAGCCCCGTTTCCAAGGTACAGTAAATCACCACGTCCTAACAAACGCTCTGCTCCTGCTTGATCAATAATTGTTCGTGAATCAATTTGACTAGCAACCATAAAAGCAATCCGAGTTGGAATATTATTTTTGATGGTTCCAGTAACGACATCGACACTTGGTCGTTGCGTGGCAATGACTAAATGAATCCCGGCAGCCCGTGCTTTTTGCGTGATGCGTACGATATAATCCTGAACTTCACCAGCCGCAACCATCATTAAATCTGCTAACTCATCAATTACGACTAGTATTGTAGGCAACTGATCAGCCGCATGTCCCGTACTCTTGACCTGACGATTATATTGTTCCAGATTCCGTACCCCTGCAGCACGAAGTCTTTCGTAACGCTGATCCATTTCCTCTGTTACCCATTTCAAGGCAGCTGCGGCTTCCTGTGGATCAGAAATAACTGGGGTCAACAAATGTGGAATTCCTTCATAAGGAGCTAACTCTACAGCCTTCGGATCAATCAAAAGCATTCGCAAATCTTGTGGTGTTGCATGATACAACAATGATAATAACATGCTATTGATGAAGACGCTTTTACCAGAGCCGGTTGCTCCAGCAATCAATGCATGGGGCATACTAGTCAAATCACTAGCAACTGGATTGCCCGCGATGCTAACCCCCAGGGCGATTTGATTTGGTGCCTGTTCAGTTTGAAAGGCTGACGCCTGAAGAACTTCTGACAGCATAACTGGTCGGGGTTGGGGATTGGGAATCTCAATTCCAACCGTGGATTTACCGGGAATTGGTGCTTCAATTCGGATATCCTTTGCTGCCAGTGCTAATTTTAAGTCATCGTTAAGATTCGTAATTTTATTGACCTTGACCCCAAGTGCTAATTTAACCTGAAATTCAGTCACCGTTGGACCATTTGTCCAGGAAACAACTTTACCGCTCACATGAAAAGCTTCAAGCGTACGATCTAAAACTTCAGCCTGTTGTAAAATCCAGTCATCCTGTTCATCTTCTGGAAGCTCCACCGGTGGATTTAGTAATTTCAAGCTGGGAAGCTTCCCAGCCTGTGACACAACCGCTTGCGGATTCTTGGCTGGTTTTGAAATCTCGTTTGAATCGATTGTTCTAGGCGGAAGTGCTGCTTTTTTCGACGCTTCGGCTGTGGGCATCACAGCGTCTTGCTTCGAGGTTGGAGTCCTCTCCGAAAAGAGTGCTAATTTTTCGGCTCCCAAATCTTCATCTTGAAAAATTTCTTGAAGTGAATGCCCCAATCCCCTTCGGGTGGGAGCTGGAGTTGATTTGGAAGAGTTATCCACAGTGTTTTCATTTTTGTTTTCATGAAGATCTGCAGGTAGTTTTGGCTTTTTTTCAGAAACCGTGGTGGGTAGCTTCGACCACTTTAAATGGTTCCCCGATTGATCTTTTGAGGTAACTGAGACTTCGGTCGTCAACCAAATTAAATTTGCATCATTGGTTAATGCCTGAATTGCTCGCTGATAACGGGGACTCAAAGTTGTCTTTATCCCCTGATAGTGGCGCTTGCCAGCATGATTGTGAGGCTGAAAAGCTGCAGTTTGTTGCACCAAATCATTTTGTGGTACTGCGACGGTTGATTTTAAAAAGGACGAACTCGGCTTAGTTGTTGGCACAGGTGATCTCCGTGACTGAAAAGCTGAAGTTGCGTGTCCGGTTGACTCAGTAGGCTTTTGAAACGGAATCTTTCCATCAAAATATTTACGAAAAAAAGCGGGACCGTCATAGTGCTTCATAATCTCTCATCCTAATTAAAAATTTATGTATAAAAAAACGAATAGTAGCTATTCGTTAAACAGGGTCGCTGCTTGTTCAAAATCAAACGGATCCCCTACCTGATAATTAGCTGGTAAAATCAAGGCTCCTGGTTTATCAGGAGCATGCGGGATGCGTAGTTCACGACCAGAACAAATCATACCATCGCTTTCGACATCCTTTAACTTACTAGGCCAAATCAATTGACCGTTAGGCATCATGGCTCCAACTTCAGCTACGACTACTTTAATCCCGGTTTTTATATTTGGCGAACCACTGACGATTTGTAAAACCTTGCCAGCTTGGACTTCCGTTTCCGTAATCTGCAGATGAGTCGACTGGGGATGTGGTTTTACAACATTAACCTGCCCCACCACAAAAGTAGCCGGCGAAGTTAATGGCAATCGATCCGAGAAACCTTGACTCTGCAAGACCTCATTCAAGGTCGTAATTTCTGCTTTAGATAAACCAATGTGCCCGACCTGTCCCTTTAATTTTGGCAAAAGTTCACTCGCATTAAAAATATTATACCCGACGGTCTGACCGCCCGCTTGTAGCGCGACAACATTCCCCTTACGAACCGACCGCTGGTTAGGCTGGTCTGGACCCAGCACCAGTAGTAAAACATCCCCAATCTGACGAGGATTATAACTAGCAATCAGCATTTTGATGTACTCCTATCCTTTTAAATTAGTCTAGTCCTGCAATAAAACTTTCGATTTCCGCCTTGGTTTTTCGATCTTTGTTTACTAAGCGACCAATTTCTTTGCCATCATGAAAAGCAATGAAGCTTGGAATCCCAAAGACATCTAACTCTTTGCATAGTTCAATATTAGCATCTCGATCAACTTCAAGAAAGGTGTAGTTTGAGAAATCTTGAACAATTTCGGGCATAGCTGGTTTGATAAAATTGCAATCAGGGCACCAGCTAGCGGTAAAAAAGAGTAGGTAGTTGCCATTGGCAATCTTATTTTTTAAGGTTTTTGCATCCATTACTGCTAATTCTTCCATCATATATCACTCCTATCTGTGTTATTATAACTCAGTGATTAGTAATTGTTATTTAATGAGCTTCAAAAATTACTTTAAAGGGGGATTCACTTTTGCGTAGTAAAAAATTTATTATTCCAACCTTGTTATCTTTGGCCGGAACGACTGCCCTAGTTTACTTAAAAAAACGGCAACAAGCTCATGAAAATGCTATTAAAGCAGCGTTGCTTCCAACCATTAAGACGGTTTTTAATAACCAAGAGATTAACGGCTACTGGATTGATTTTGAAAATCAGCGCGGTCTAGAATACGAGGGAGGCGTGAAAGTCACTGATCGCACTTCTGGTGTTCAAGAGGCCTATACCTTCCTTTTCAATCCAACTACTAAAGAAATCTACCATATCAAGCCGGTTACAACCGTTTAATCAACCACTTTATCAGGAAAACGGGCCTCGATTCGATAAATCGGGCCTTTTTCTTTGAATTTATCTTCATATTCAGTTGCAACGTTAGCCGCCAAAATTTCTGGATCTGCTTGATACAAATCAAGATCAATCCTTTCAAAATGCAACCCGAAGTTATTTAGACTTACCAGCGAATATTCAAATAAGGGGCGATTATCGGTTTTAAAGCTTAACTTAGCTTTTGCAGGCAAAACTTCTTGATAAATTTTTAAAAATTGGGGGGCCGTTAAGCGACGCTTTTCATGGCGCTTTTTAGGCCAAGGATCTGAGAAGTTCAGATACAGCTGTTGAACTTCTCCTTTCGCAAAATATTCAGAAATAGCCTTACCATTAGTTAGAATAAATTGGACATTTGAAACTCCCGCAGTCAATGCTCGGCGTACTGCCATGGCCAGCACGGCATCTTCCATATCAATTCCGATAAAGTTTTGCTCGGGATGCCGGCGCGCCATTTCAACAATAAAAGCACCCTTTCCCGAGCCAATCTCAATGTTTAATGGGGCGGGCTGAGCGAACCGTTCTTGCCATCTCCCCCGATATTTTTCTGGTGCTGCGACAACCAAATTGGGATGATCGGCTAAAAATGGTAACGCCCATTTCTTCTTTCTAATCCGCATACGTCTCTCTCCTATTTTTATTAAGTTGGTGGCGAACAACGGTCTTAATTAAACCAAATAGTAGCAACAAACCACCGGCTAAGGTCACCGCACCACTCCATAATGATGAAGTCCCCCACCAGGTTGCTAGACTAAATAAAATAATTTCTATCCCGATTAAGCTACCGTAAAACTGGTGGAAATTTTGAGCTTGCTCTGCACCGGTAACCGGATAAATCTGTAACAGTGAATTTTGTCGAAAGTATCCAGCAAACGGAGTCAATTGGACTCCCGTCATATAGATCAATAACCAGGCAATGATTATTGCCATTAATTGGTTGGACAAGCACAATAAGATAATCGTTCCAAGGAAAATAACTCGTACATATAAATCACTTTCAGTGGAGTTTCTAACAAATGAACGAAAATACAAGTTCAGATAAAGATGTGCTTGATCTTGTTGTAACCACCGCAACCAGGAATCAGCCCAGCGACGCCGGCGAGGTCGAGCTGGCAAAGTTGGCACATCAGTGAACAAGGCAAAAATCTGATAGAGACGTTGCATTCGGCGACTTTCAGTTCGAACGAGCCACTTCCAATTGAGTGCAACGCTTCGTGCCCTGCTCCAGTACAACACTCCCGCAAGATAACCACATCCTAGTAATAGTGATACAAGAGGCCATCCTAAAACTGCAACAGCAATGATCCCAAATGGTAACAGCCAGGCGCCACTAATTCGAGCTATTGTTGTGAGGGGGCGGGCTAAATAAAGTTGTCCAACTTGAAAAGCAAGTAAGCCCCCCTTCAAAACCAGCATCAACAATAACAGCTCCGTGAGTTGTAACGATTGAAATCCCAATGACAAACTAACAAAGGGCAACAAGACAAACCAAATGAGCAGTTGAATGCAGCCAGAAAGCGCATAACTATACCAATAAGCGCGTTTTAAATAGGACGGAAATGCAAATTCTTGGGGCGCCAAAAAAACCTGGTCGGGAGCTTGAATCAGGGTCGCTAGGTTCCCTAGTTGCAAGCCACCTACTAGTCCCAACAAAATGACCCCTTGTTCCCAGGGTTGCCCGCCACTCAAATGTTGTAATAAATTTCCGTAAGCAAACGCCAATGCTCCAATAAAAAATAGGAGCGCAATCACAAAGAAATCGTTAAAAACATATTTAAGATATTTGGTTAGTTCGGTAATATGGCTCGTCAATCGTTGCCTGAAGATCTTACTCATGTTGCCCATCCCTTGCCATCGCTAGATAAATGTCAGTTAAGGTCGAACCAGTATCTGCATAGCGTTTTTGCATGGCTGCCAATGGACCCTCATAATTAATGTGACCGTCGTTAATCAAAATAAACCGATCACAATATTTTTCTGCCGTGTCCAGCACGTGCGTCGACATTAGGATCGCTGCTCCCTGTCGTTTTCGTTCCGTAATCAATTCTAATAAATCATCAATTGCCAATGGATCAAGCCCAGTAAAGGGTTCATCAATCACAAATAAGCGCGCATCAGTTACAAACGCACACACAATCATGACTTTTTGCCGCATTCCCTTTGAAAAGTTCGCTGGAAACCAATCCAATTTATTATCTAATCGAAACCGTCGCAATAGTTCATGAGCCCGTTTCCAAGCGGTGGTTCGATCCAGTTGATATGCCATCATGGTGACATCCAAATGTTCGCGTAGCGTTAGCTCTGGATAAAGAACTGGCATTTCTGGAATGTATGCTAATTGTTGCTTATATTGTCGTACATTTTGTTGTAGTTCAATTCCATCGACCGTAATGCTCCCAGAAAAGGGAGTCATTAGACCGATGACATGGTTAATCGTGGTTGACTTTCCTGCCCCATTCAGACCAATCAGTGACACCAGTTCCCCTGACTGCACGTCAAAGGTTTCATCTTTTATTACTGGAACGGAAGAGTAGCCACCTGTTAAATTATTTACTTGCAAACCCATTTTTTCATCCCCTTAATTCTTCAATTAATAGTATATCATATGTAATTGTTGCAAATCAGAGACTGCGTCCATGCTATAATCAAAGCTAGAAAGGAGTTTAACCATGTCAAATTTACATTCAGATTGTGTTTTTTGTAAGATTATTGCTGGCGATATTCCTAGTTATCCTGTTTTTGAAGACGACGTTGTCCTGGCTTTTTTAGATATTTCCCAAGCTACCCCCGGGCACACTCTCGTTATCCCCAAACAACATTTACAAGACATCTATGCCATGTCATCGGAGCAAGCGGGTGCAATTTTTAGCCGCATTCCACAGATTGCACGTGCCATTCGCGCTAGTGATCCACAAATTAAAGGAATGAACATCGTTAATGATAACGGAGTCGTCGCCTACCAGTCCGTTTTTCACGCCCATTTTCACCTGATTCCCCGTTACCAGCCAACCGATGACTTTAACATTCATTTTGGAGACCACAGTACAGATTATCAACCACAACAGTACCAAGCTCTTCAAACGGCCATCAAAAAACAGTTGCATTAATTTTTAAAATATGCTTAATTTTGTGCTAATTATTCTCTGAAAATTCTAAATGTGTTATATTTAAGCAAGTATGATTTAAAAGTTTCCAAATCAAGCAGTAAAGGATAGGATGGACAAATATGAAGATTACTAGAAAAAAAATCGCGCTCGGAGCAGCTGGAGTTTTAATGAGTTTATCATTAGCAGCCTGCGGTGCGGGTGGCAAAAGTGTTGCTACTACTAACGGTGGTAAAATTACCCAAGAAGATTTCTACAATAAACTGAAGAAATCTCCACAAGGAAAACAGCAGCTTCAGCAAATGATTTTGCATAAAGTTCTAGAAAAACAATACGGTGACAAAGTTAAAAATTCTGATGTTGATAAACAACTCAATCAATACAAATCCCAATATGGTAGTCAGTTCAAGGCGCTTTTACAACAACAAGGCATGACTGAGTCAACCTTAAAACAATCCTTGAAAGATCAGCTAATGTTGAAACAAGCTGTGATGGCACGAACCGACTTTTCTAACAAGCAATTGGAAAAGCAATTCAAATCCTTCCAGCCAAAGGTAACGGTTCAAACCATTATGACCAAGGATAAGGATACAGCGCAAAATGCCATCAACGATTTAAATAATGGCAAAAAATGGAATGATGTTGTCAAACAATATTCAGAAGACGAATCAAATAAAAATAACGGTGGAAAAACCCCTCCTTTTGACAACTCAACTCAGGGCGTAGAATCATCGGTTAAGAAAGCAGCTTTCAAGCTGAAAGATGGCGACTACTCGACTGAACCAATTAAGACGCAACAAGGATATGCAGTGATTAAAATGGTTAAGCATCCTAAGAAAGGTAGCTTAAATGACCATAAAGAAGAAGTTAAACAACAATTAGCAACCAAACGCATGTCTGATAGCAATACCATGCACAAAGTTGTTTCTGAAGTGTTAAAAGACGGCGATGTTCACATTAATGATAATGATCTCAAAGATGTGCTCTCCGGTTACGTTGAAAAAAATTAAACTAAACAACTAAAAAAGCTTCACTTTTCAATTCTGAAAAGTGAAGCTTTTTTTAATTGTTTTCCTTATTAATTATTCGTTAATAACGTTTGCGTGGCGGGCATTAAGTCGTCTTGTAAAATACGTTCGTCAGCCGTGAAATAAATTACCTGCGTTCTTTTACTTAGATCTTTCAACAATTCCAGTGCGTGTTTGGTTCGTACGCAGTCAAATTCAGCAAAGCCATCATCAACCATAATTGGCATTGGATATTGGTCGCTAAATGAGCTAGTAAAAGCCAACACCAGTGAAAGATATAGTTGTTGCGTGGTTCCTCGTGATAGTTCACTCACTTTAAACCGGAATCCGTCGTTTGTAACAACTTCCATTTTATTTTTATAACTAATCTTTTGATAATGCTGATCAGTCAAAATAGCAAAATATTTTTGTGCCTGTGCTTGAACTTGCGGGAAGCGCCCATGGTTAGCCTGATTTAAAACTGCTTCAATCCAATCGTGACTCAATTGATTCAAAAAGTAAATTTTAGTCTGCTGAATTATTTCAGTTTCAAGATTAGCTAGTTGCTGACGAATCTCAGCAAAGGTTCCATCTTTCGCCTGTAGTTGCAACTCTCTTTGTAATTGTGCCTGTTCCTGCGCCAATTGAGTCCCGGTGGTACTCAACTCCGTGCGCTGCTGCCGTAACTTGCTAATTTTTTGTTGCAAAGCTGATTCATCCTGGTATTGCTTCAAGCTCGCTAGCACTGTGGGCGTAAGTACTTGTTCTAACTCAGCCTGTTCCATTCTTTTTTGTTTCAATTGTTGCTGTTCCTTGTATTTTTGTTCAAAACTATGCCGACCATCTACTTGCCGTTGTTGCCAAAATTGCTGTTGACTACGTTGGAGCTGTTCAACTTTCTGCAAAGCAGTGGTGGCAGCCTGTTGAAGCTCCTGCAGTCGTTGTTGATAATTTGACTGTTTCTGAGCACAATCTTGTGCTTCAGCCAAAATTCGTTGCAATTGCTGGATTTGTGTGGCGGGAGCGTTTGCCTGCAAGCCAAAAGGTTGTGCAGCAAACTGCCAAGCAGAGAGCATCTGAGTAAGCGCTGTTTGCAAATGCTGCTGTGTCGCCTGCTTTTTTTGAAATGCTGCTTTCTGTAAATCTCGTTGATTAATTTTGGCCTGTAATACATTTGTCCACTGTGCCATTGGTACCTGACTAATGTTAAATTGGCGTCCAATCGCCGTCAGCTCTTGCTCAACCTGAGCTGATTGGGTCTGTAATTCCGTCGCACTTGGAAAAGTCGATGATGCTGACCCCTGTTTTTGCTGCTGGCCGAACAATTGATAACAACTAATTCCTAGCAGAGCTAATCCTAATAGTCCTCCAATGACCAGTCCAACCCCTCCCAAGAAAATAGCACCAAGTATCAATAAAAGCCCTCCAGCGATTCCAAACCATTCCCATGAAGGAGTCGGCTTCGTGTTAGGATTTTGGGAAGGAGTTTGTGACAATTGGAGTTCCTGTTGCTGTAAAGCTTGTTGCTTTTGCAACAATTCGGCGGTTTTTTGATTAGTAGTTTGATCAAAGGGCTTACTTTGTGGTCCCCCAGCTGCTTGAGTAATTGTCGTTAATTGTTCTTCATCATTCTGTAGCTCGGTCGTAATTTGGTTGAGTTGGCGCTGCTGTTCTGCGGCCGACTCAACTTGGGGAGCTAGTTGCTCAATTTGGCGCTTATGTTCAATATAGAATTGATACCACTCCGGTTGTTGCGGTGCTTGTTTTTGATAGGAGTTTACCTGTTTTTGTTGTTCTTCTAAGTTCTGAGAAGCAATTTCTAAGGAACTTTGGAGCTTGTTACTAGCCTCTAAATCAGCTGGTTCAAATCCTGCACTTCCCGTTAATTTTTGTTGTCGTAGCGCTTGGAGCTGCTGATATTTATTCCAGAGGCGTTGCTCATCTTCTAATTTAGGCAGATCAGCGGCAACTTTTGTCAATGCTTTTTGATTTTCAGCTCGTTTAGTTGCAATTACCTGTTCTTGTTGCTGGTTTTCTAAGTATTTGGGATAGTCCGTTTGAGAAGTTTGAGCCTTTTTCGTTAACTTTTCATGCTCCTGTAACAGTTGGTTTAATTTTCGAGTTCGACCCCGCGGTGCATAAAGTTGTTTCGCTTCTTTCTCCAACTTTTCGGCTAATTCCAACCACTCGTCTACGCCAACTACACCAACCCGATTGATCAATTGATTTAACTTTTGCTTAGATAGGTTAGCCACTGCCCCCAAATCTGGAAAGCTGAAATAAAATAAATTTTGGTAGGTTTTACGATCAATTGGACCTAACCATTTTTTTAGTAAATCCGCCGATTGGTCCTTACCTGCTGCATCGGTAATGGTTAAATCTCCACCATTTTTTGCATCTACCCGATGTAAATGAAAAACTTGTCCCTGCTGCTCAATCGTGAGTCCCCCACTCATTTTACTTTTATCTTTAGGCCCGTAAGGATGACTAGTGCTACGTTTCTCAAACCCAAACAACATATCCAAGATGAAACTGACCATTGTACTTTTACCAGCTTCATTTCGCCCGTACAGTGCCTGCAAGTTTTGCAACTCCAACGAAAAATGGTGAAATTTACCGTAGTTATCAATCTCAATTTGTTTAATCTTCATTAAGATCTTCCTTCCTCTGCGTTGCTGCTCTTAATAGTAGTTCACTATCTCGCTGCAAAGCCGTGTACGCCACCTCATTTTGAAATTCATTAAACAAAAAGCCTTTTTCAAATAATTTTTTACCAAGGGCAAGCACATGCTCACTACTAAAAATTTCAGGGGCAGTTGCTTCCCAGTATTCTTGATCAAGATTAGTAAAGTTCAGACTGGTTTCCTCCACTAACGAAAGCTCATACACCCACTCGGATAAATTCTGTTCCTGAAGGAGATCTTGCAAATGAGCCAGACTAATTCCCGTTAAAATATTTTGCTCGAGTGCTTGATTCAAAACTGGTTCTGTTGCACGACAAACTATATTTATTAAATGTAGCTTTTGATAGTGCTGACTTGCAAGCAGCTGCTCCAAACCATTCAGCAACTCCGACTCCTGCATTCCGGCTGCTAGTGAAAATGACAACGAAGAAAAAATAATTGGGGAAGTTTCGTGAAAGCTTTTGCTAAGATGACCGGCGCTATCATCAACCTGTAAGTAGCCTTTTTCCCCTGTTTCATTTTTATGCCGACCTTGAATATTCCCGGGATACTCAATTAATGGCGATGCACATAGTTCCATTCTCTTATGAATATGACCCAACGCCCAGTAATCATAATTTTTTTCTAACAATTCATTCACAGTAAACGGGGCATAATTATTATTCACGCCCGTTTTTTCTGCCCCATGAATCATCCCAATCTGATAGTCAGCTGTACCCCGGTAGGGAAAAGCAGCAGCTTTGTCAGTTGTAACTGCTCGGTTTCTGTAACTAAACCCCGTAATCGCAACAGTTTTACCATCTGCCAGCGTCAGGGTTAGTGTGGTCGGTTCTTGGGGGAAAATATGAACATTAGCAGGCAAATGAAGTCCTCGCCCATCATCAGCTTGAAAATCATGATTACCAAACGATAAATAAACCGGAATCTGAGCGTCCTGTAACCGCTCCATTTCGGTTGTAAAGGCATTTAAAGCTGTAACACTTTGATGCTGACTGTCGAAAATGTCGCCAACAATCAGCATAAAATCAATTTGTTGTTCAAGGGCATCATTTACTAATTGATGAAAAGAGTCATATGGACCCTGCCGTAGTTTTTTCCATAGTTCTTGCGGGGTGCCTGCTCCCTGCAAGCCTTGATAAGGCGTATCTAAATGAAGATCAGCCGTATGAATAAATTTCATAATTAAACTCCCATAAAACAGAACAGGAGCGCCGCAGCGCTCCTGTTCTTCAGCAACTATTCTTGATAAAGCTTGCGTAGCGGTTCGGTGATAACAGCATTGGCTTCGTCAATCAACTTACCCATAGCTTTTTCGCGTTCCATCAACTGCTTAATGGCAGGCAACTGATTCATTTTATCAGCCAGCCCCTGCGCATGTTTCATATCATCTTGAGTGATTTCCTGACCGTTCATTTGCTTTTGACGTAATTCGTTTTGATTAGCTTGAAAGTCCGTAAAGACTTGGTAAGCTTCTTTTTCCTTTTTTAAGTCTGCAAAGGCACTTTTCAGATTCGCAAACTGTTCTGAGCTAACAATTGTTTCTTGCATTTTTTGGGCTTGTTCAATAATTTTATGATCTGACATTTTTTAATCCTCCAAGATTAAGGTTGGCTCAATTTTAACATATTTTTAGCTATTTCCCTAGAAAACTCCGCGCCCGCTCGTAAAAATCCTGAGCGACTCCAGCAGCCCGCTTTTCTATATCCTTAGTAACATCCTCAGCTTTATGAGTTAAGTCACTTCCTGAGAATGATTGTTTTTGTCGTTTTTGTTTTTGTTCAGCGCGTTGCTGAGCATCCTCCGTATTAAAGTTTGATTGATCGGTCAGTGGTAAAATTTGCTGCATCTGTTGCTTAAACAGCGAATTTACCCCCGTCCCACTTAGATTTTCCAAGTGATGGTCGGCATTAGTATTATCAAAGCCCTCCCAGGTAGCTACCACCACGTCAGGCGTGTAGCCGATAATCCATTTATCTCTAGTCGCATCAGCATCTTGACTACTGTCTGCTTCAGTACTACCAGTTTTACCAGCAACTTGATAGCCTGCTGGCTTAGCCGTTGCCCCGGTGCCGTAGTCAAAGACCCCCAGCATCATACTGGTCATCTCTTTAGCAGTCGCTGCCGACATGATCTGCGTCGTATTGCCAGAATTAGTTGCCACTGTTTTGCCAGTCGAATCAACGATTTTGGTAATATAAAATGGTTTTGAAACTTGTCCTTGGTTAGCAAATGCGGTGTATGCTCCTGCCATTTGCTGAGGCGAAACTCCTGTTGAAAGCCCCCCTAGTGCTAGTGCTAAGTTGTCATCCTTTTTTGTAACTGGCAACCCAAACTTTTGAACCGAATCAAATCCATTTTGAACCCCAATCTTGTTCAAAGTCCAAACTGCTGGGGCATTTCGACTTTCCGCCAACGCCCGATACATCGGAACCTCACCCTCATACTGGTTATTATAATTATTTGGCGAATAATTATTTTTACCATAAGACTGTTTTTTATCAACTAACTTTGAATCATAGGAAAAGCCATGTTCGAGCGCCGGAGTATAAACCGCCAACGGCTTCATTGTTGACCCTGGCTGGCGTTTAATGTCAGTCGCTCGGTTAAAGCCTCGAAAGACATCATTGTTACGACCCCCCACCACTGCTTGCACACCACCATTTTTCGGATTCAAAGCGATACTAGCAGCTTGCACTTTTGTTCCATCTGCTGCATTTTGTGGGAAAAGATTAGGATTTTTAAAATCAGTTTGAAAACTAGCTTGTTGCTGCTGATTTAGATTTGTATAAATCTTATAGCCGTTATTCATAATTGCTTTTTCACTAATTCCGTATTGATTAATCGCTTCGTTAATCACGGCATCAAAATAATAAGGATATTTATACCCATTTTTATTTTCAAAGGTATCCTTCGTCCCCAACGGTAAGGATTGGTAATGTTTTACCTGTGCCTTCGTTAATTTTTTATTTGCTCCCATCAATTCAAGCACTAGATTTCGTCGTTGCTTGGCTGCTGCGGGATGATCAATCGGATTATTACTAGGGTTTTGCAACATTCCTGCTAATACTGCTGCATCTTGTACTGGGAGTTCCGAAGCATTTTTGCCAAAATATTTCCGAGAAGCATCTTGAACTCCATAAATCCCATTTCCAAAATAGGCATTGTTCATATACATCGTTAAAATCTGCTCTTTGGAGTACACATTTTCAATCTCAATCGAAATAAACAACTCTTTAAACTTCCGCGACAGGGTCTGCTGTTGCGATAAAAAGGTGTTTTTAGCTAGTTGTTGTGAAATGGTACTTCCCCCACCACTAATTTGATTTCTTCCCATCAGTTTATTACCGATGGCTTGAAAAATTGCTCGGCCGTAACCTTTGACGGAAAAACCGTGTTCGTGATAAAAATTACGATCCTCGGTCGAGAGGATTGCCGCCGGCAAGTGGGGTGAAATTTGCTGCATGGAAACGTAGGAACCCTTTTGGGCATATAGTTTCCCAGCTTCATCATGATTTTGATCGTAAATAACCGTAGAACGTGAGAGATTGGATTGTAGACTGCGGACATGGGAAGTCTTCGCAATTACCGTCAAATAAGTAACTGATACTAAGGTGAAAAACAACACCATGACAATCAGCCACCGTGTAATTTGGAAACGTTTCCAGTATTTCCGAAAAAACCGCCAGCTCCGTTGCCAAGCAGTTTTAAAGAATGAACTCGACTGTTGTTCTTGCATATTTTTTTCTCCTGTTTGAAATTAGTCCGTATTGTACCATAATAAACAGTTAAAACGCAGCAAAACAAAAACAACGATGGTGGAAAATCCATCATCGTTGTTAAAGTTACATTTCGTCTGGAGCTTGAACTCCTAACAAACGGAGGGCTTCTTTTAAGACTAAGGAGACCGCTTGAACCAAGGCTAGCCGGTCATTAAGTTGGTCATCATCCGTCAATATCTTGGTATGGGCATAGTACTTATTGAACGCTTTTGCCAAGCGGAGCGCATATTTAGCAATCATTGACGGTTCAAATTCACGATTAGCACGGCGAACTGTTGCTGGAAAATTCTGTAGCATTTTAATGATGGTCCACGCATCATCAGTCATCGTTAATTGAGTGATTTTGGTAGGGAGTGGCTGATGAGCCTTTTTCAAAACACTTTCTGCCCTAGCATGGGCATATTGTACGTATGGACCAGTTTCTCCCTCAAATTTTAGCTGTTCTTGCAAATTAAAATCAATCGGATCAATTCGTTCATTTTTTAAATCACCAAAGATAACGGCGCCAACCCCGACTTCTTCTGCTACTTGTTCCTTATTCTTTAAATCCGGGTTTTTGGCAGCAATCTGTGCTTGCGCTAGTTTAATCGATTCTGCTAAAACTTCATTGAGTAGCACGATGTTTCCATGACGAGTTGATAATTTTTTCCCATTGACAGTAATCAATCCAAACGGAATATGATGGAGACCAGCAGCAGATTTTAGTCCCATTTTCTTAAGAACGGCTTTGAGTTGTTTGAAATAGTAAGTCTGTTCCGAACCGACCACATATAAATTCATTACTGGATGGTAAGTCTGATCCCGATAAATCGCCGTAGCAATGTCGCGAGTGATATAAAGCGAGGCTCCGTCCGACTTGAGGATTAGGGCTGGATTTAAATTATCACTGCTTAAATCAACCACCGAAGCTCCCTGGGATTTTTCCAGTAAACCGTCTTTTCGTAAGGTATCAACTACTCCTTGCAGAGCATCATTGTAAAATGATTCTCCATTATAGGTATCAAAACTAACACCTAACTTTTGATACGTCTGGTTAAAGGCCTGCAAGGAAACTTCGCGAAACCATTTCCATAGTTGAACCGCTTCTGGATCACCATCTTCTAACTTTTTAAACCATTCTCGTGCCTCTTCATCCAGAGTTGGATCTTGTTCATCTTCATGATGAAACCGAATATAGTACTGGACTAAGTAATGAATGGGGTCTCGTTTAACATCATCTTCGTTTCCCCATTTTAGGTAGGCTGTAATCAACTTTCCAAACTGCGTTCCCCAGTCGCCAAGATGATTGTCCTTGATGGGTCGATAGCCGTTTTTACTCAGCAGTTTGGCAATTGAATTCCCAATAACGGTAGAACGCAAATGTCCCATTGACATTGGCTTAGCAATGTTTGGCGACGACATATCAATCGTCACTGTTTGGTCGTGACCATCTTCATTATCACCATAATGATTTTTTTCAACGAGCACTTCTCCAAGAACTTGTTGTGCCACTTGTTGCTGATCCAAAAAGAAGTTCAAGTAAGGTCCGACTACAACAACTTTGGAAAAGTTCGTCGTATCAATCTTTTCCACCAACTTCTTAGCAATTTGTTGCGGAGCAGCATGTAGCTGTTTAGCTAGTATAAAGGTTGGAAAGGCTAAATCACCATTTTGGGATGTTTTTGGTACTTCAATTTTTTCGTAAATATCACTTGCAGTAACCTGCCCGTCAGTAGCATCCGCTACCGCCGTTGCCACCAATTGTTTATAATCCATGTTAAATTACCTCCTAAATAAAAAATCTCCTACATTAAAATAATGTAAGAGACGAGCAAACCCGCGGTACCACTCTAATTGGTTAGTTCCCACTTTGAATTATTCAGTTTGCCCTAAAAAGTACGCCTTCTTATCATGATTTGCCTAGCTCACACCACCCTAGACTCACTGGTTAATCATTAATAATACTACTCTCTTATCATCAGGCGCTTCCCAAAGCGGGTGACGGGAATCGAACCCGCGACGTAAGCTTGGGAAGCTTAAATTTTACCACTAAACTACACCCGCAGTACGAATAACATTGTACCACGAATTTCAATAGCCAGCAATCATTTCTCAAAAAATATGCTAAACTTTGAACAGGAGGAATCACTATGTTAGTTAACATCCTGCGCTTGAGCTGGTTTTTATTGGCAGTCGCCTTTTTAGTTGGTATCACAAACCAACAAGATAAAAAAATTGTGAAAGCTCTAATCTATTCTAGAATTTCGTACTTAGTGGTCTTAAGTCTAGAGGTAATACTCACGATTCGTTGTTTCACTACTCAACCCGTATTGGCAACGGTCAACTTCTTACTAGTAATCTGTACCATTTCATTTGTTGACATTGCTTACCAACGAAAAATTCAAGGAACTGGCGATCGAATAATTCCAATCATTACCATCATGTTAATGATTGCTTCGTGGGGCTGGCTTCTCTTACTTCATTAAAATCAAGCTTGCTGAGTTCGTAATTGCAGCGCTCGCCGTAGCGTTTCATCTACGAGCTCACTTTGGGCATCGATTACGGGATAACCGCCATTGCCAACCCGCTGATCAGCAACGGAAAGTTCCGTACAACCTAACACAACTACATCACAGTGCTGTGTAACGATCATTTGTCGCAAAATCTTATGGTATAGATTGGGATCAACCTGATTTTGTTCCTTAACCCCAGCATAGATTAATTCCATGGTATCATGTGCGACTTCAGGACTGGGCATAACAAACTGATACCCCGCTTGTACGAGCTCTTTTTCATAGATTCGATCATGCAGCGTACCTTGTGTTGCTACTAAACCAATGCGACGAGCACTGGGAAACTTAGTTTTAATGCTTGCAACTGCTAATCGGGGCATGTGCAGAATCGGAACCGTCGTTAATTCCTGCAAATCCTGATAAAAATAATGCGCCGTATTGCAAGGTAGCGCAAAAAAAGCCGGATTCAGCAAGCTTTGCTGTTTAATATCAGTCGCCAAGGGAGGCAATGGACTGGGCTGAGTATGATCCATGATGTAGTCCGTGCGATCAGGAACCGTAGCGTGATTTACCAAAATGTAGTTCAAATAATCCTGATCTCGATGTGCCGGAGTACGTTGATTCAACAGATGCAGGTAGGATTCCGTTGCTTCCGTTCCCATGCCACCGATAATTGTAAAAAAATCTTTCATCAGTTGTCACCCTTTTCTCGTGCAAAGTATGTTGCAAAATCTTTTTTATAATTATGGTTCATCCATTTAAACAATAACCACCGCATTGGGTTGCGGTCTTTTTTATACCAAAAAGTTGTTCCAAACCGACCGGTAGCTAACAACTTTTCTGCGACAGCTTTATCTGCATTTGCCTTAGCAAATTTTTTGAAAGTTGCTGGTGGAACGCCCAACCAAAGTTGGCGATGCTGATCATCTTGATTGCCGAACACCGGCTCTCGTTTCGCTAAATTGTCATTGACATAGTCGTCAACTAACCACTGAGCCAGGTTATAACCTGCTAAGGTTACATAAAAGCTGCTCCGTCCCTGCCGTAAATTAATCTCAAACAGCTTAAAGCTGTGGTCACGAACATCCCACTTTAAATCAAAATCAGCAAAACCAGTATAGTTAATCTGCTCCAAAAAATTCTGCAGTTGCTGATAAATCTTTTCATCGTATTCTGGCAAAATTGCAACATAGTTTCCAATCGCACCGGGAGCGGGATCTTCTAGTAACGGATGACCCAAGCACATCATCTTAACATGGTGTTGCTTATCAACATATGCATTCACCACCCGCATGTTGCTATCATCACCTGGAATGAAGTCCTGCAAGATCATATCCGAAGTATAGCCATTGGTGTAGATCTTTTTGATCACCTCATTAAATTCAGCGGCACTCCGAATAATGAAAACTTTTTTGCGTCCTTCAAAGTGGATATCAACCCATTCAATGCTGTTGGCCGGTTTCAAAGCAACCGGATAAGTATCCGGTTGGGTGTACGTACCGTTTTGATAATCAATTTTAGAAATCAGTCTCGTCTTGGGATAAGGTAGCTCGTATTGATCACAAAGCTGATAAAAATTTTCCTTAGTATTCAGCTGATTTGCTAAGTCAAAATCAACATTTGGACAAACAAAGACATCTTTTAGTTCCGCTTTATGTTTAGAAATCAGCTCAGAATAGCCATCACTACAGGCGATTAAGATAACTGGTTCTGGGTGGTTACGATATTCTTCTTTTAGTTTACGAAGTTCAGCAATCCAAACCGGATCTTCACTAAAATTAGGAATCAATTCCACGTTAACGATTTTGGAATAACGAGTTGGAGCCAGTTGAACTTCTGCCAGTGCCCGTACTGGTTGCTGGTTAATTTCATAAAAAGAACGGGCCATTCCATAAACATTGAAGTCACTGCCAAAGAGAATTGGCGTAAATTTTGGGGCTGTATTCTGCATAGCTATCATTCACTTTCTAATTATCATCATTGAGTTTAAGCAGCGCGGTTAGTCAAGTTGAAGCTGTTTTTTGACTACTGAGGAATCCGTCGGATAGGGAGTGTCAACCCCCTTGATTTTTTGATAGGGATCTTGTCCTTTGCCAAGAACTGCCACTAGATCATCAGGGCCAGCTTGTTCAATTGCTGTCTGGATTGCCTGGATTCGATCCATTTCAAAATGAACCTGCACCCGCTGATGATCAATATGGTGATCAATTTCATGGGCAATTTGTTCCGGGTCTTCAAAAGCAGGATCGTCAGTGGTCAGATAAACCTCGTCTGCTTCCTCACTTAGTGCCTGACCAAATCCAGCTCGGCGATCGATTCCCTTGTTACCAGGACTTCCCAAAACCACAATTACTTTCCCAGCTGGATGATGGTCTTTTAAGAAGCGCAGAACAGCCTTTGTACTCGCATAATTATGAGCATAGTCCACATAAACTGTTCCATGGGTCGCGCTTTGATATGCTTCCATGCGACCTGGAATTTTGGTTGTGGCAATCCCAGCGGCTAACTGGTCATGCTGAAATCCTAATATTCCACCTGAAATAATGGCATCTACTGCATTGGCCTCATTGTAATCTCCCGTGATTCCTAATGTGTAAGCACCAGCAATCCCTAAAGCCTGAGCTTTTTCGCTAAGGGCATTCAGCGTGATTTGATTTTCACTAAGCGAATCAGCCGTGCTGTCAAACGTAAAGTCAACCATTTGCTTTAATTGAAGCTTAGCGCTACTTCTTGCAAACAAATAAATTTGATCAGGATCCGTCGTAGCTTTGGCAGCATCATATATCTCAGCCACATGTGCAGTTTCTGCGTTAATGATCACCCGTTTGGAATTAATTAGCAGCTGCTCTTTACAATGAAGATAATTTGCGAAGGTGGGATGTTCATTCGTTCCAATGTGATCAGGAGAAATATTCAAAAATGAACCAACATCGTATTTAAGACCATAGACGCGCTGCTTCAGATACGCCTGCGAGGAAACCTCCATTATTAAGTAACGCATCCCGTTTGCAACGGCCTGTTGCATCTGTGCAAATAAATCTAGTGATTCCGGGGTTGTCAGCTGTGATTTGAATATCTGCTGTGGTTCAGACCCAAGAACGGTATTAACTGTTGAAAATAAGGCCGTCTTTTTGGCCGTTGGTTGCTGAAGTGCCTGATATAAAAAGTAGGCAGTCGTGGTTTTCCCCTTTGTTCCAGTAATTGCCACAATTTTCAAATGATTTTGAGGATAGTCAAAAAAAGCCGCTGCTAATAGTGACATTGCCTTTTGCACATCCGTTACGATAATCTGACAAGCCTGCTGTTCCAGATCAACCGGTTGTTCCGTTACAATCGCCGTAGCTCCCCTAGCAAGCGCCATGGTAACGTAACTATTTTTAAAATCACCCTTACAAAAAAACAGCGTGTCAGGCTGGACTCGACGTGAATCATAGCTAACATGCTGAAAAACAAGGGGCTGTTTTTCTTGGATTGATCGTAAGATGTGATGTTCATTTAAGATAATTTGCAGTTGCTCCATTGAAAGTGTCACAATAAAATCCTCATTATGCTTTTATTTGCGGAAGTACGCTTACCGCTACCCCGCTTTTAAATTCTCTTTCATTCTATCAAATCGCGTTATAATGCACAAAAAAAGAACCGATTCGCATCGGTTCTTCCAAGTTATTTTGCAACTTTTAATGCTTGCGTATCAACTTCATCAAGTTTGCTGCTAACCTTATCGATCACTTTCAACGCGGCAATCATTTCAGTTTTACTCATACCCAAAATTTCAAAACAAGTTTGCACATGATCGGAAATTTCTTGATGCATCGCTTCACCGTGCTCGGTCAAACTAATGTTAACAACTCGTTCATCTTTTTTAGAACGAGACTTCGTAATCCAGCCCTTACTTTCCAAACGTTTTAATAGTGGTGTTAAGGTTCCACTATCCAGGTTCACGTATGAACCAAGTTCGCGTACCGTAATTGGTGCATGCTCCCATAATACTAATAATACAAAGTATTGTGGATAAGTAAGGCCATACTGAGACAGCACATCTTGGTAAAAACGATTGAACTTTTTGTTGGCATTGTAAATCCCGAAACAAAGTTGCTCATCGAATTTAATGATTCCATCCATTTTAAAACCCTCTTTCCAACATAACTTACAACAAAATAGCTATCAAAAACTCGACTTCCAACGAGTTTTGTATATCTTATCATATTTGTTATGAACCAATGACTTTTACAAATGGCAAATTTTTTGAAATACACTGCTAGATTAGAAAATAAAGATGATGTTACTCAACTACAACTTATCCTTGCAATTAAACCACGAAATATTATATAATTAGACTCATACGCCCCGGTGGCGGAACTGGCAGACGCGCAGCGTTCAGGTCGCTGTTTGATTTTATCGAGTGCGAGTTCGAATCTCGCCCGGGGCATTTTTTGCGGACGCTGAACCTTGCTATTACGGCATTTGTTGTGAATTATCCCTAGCAATTTTCAGTCCAAGCACTTATTTTCAATAAGTGCTTTTTCTTTTGAACAAAGATAATAATTGCTATTTACGCGATTTTTCAAACTAGAAATATCGGACTTTAACGGCTGTTTATATTAATTATCATGTAATATAAAAATATTTTATTTTTTTGTGAAATACTGTTACAAATTCCAAAGTTTGTAACATTTATCACAATCTCAGAGGAGCTTGATTCTCGCAAAACCCCTGATAACAGTAATTTAAAATGTCAGTATCAAAACATTATTTTTTAAGCTTTATAGCTCATTTTAAGTCACAACATTATAAAATAATACGTTAAGATTAATTATAAATGATCAAAATAATTAAATTGTTAGCAAAGGAGTATGAGAAGTTATGAACAAAGCAAGAGTAGAAAATCTAACTGATGCAATTGTTGGTATTATCATTACCATCATGGTCTTAGAAATTAAAGTTCCGAACACTGCCTCCCTCACTGCCATCATTAGTGATTTCCCTTATCTAATCGCCTATATCGTCAGTTTTATCCTGATGGGTGATGCTTGGTACAATCACAATTACATGTTTGCTCAAATAAAAACCATTAATCGTAAAATTTATTGGCTTAATAATTTGTGGATTTTCTGGATGTCCTTGATCCCAGTGGCAGCCGCCTGGGCAGGAAAGTTCATCGATTCAGTTGGACCTGAAATATTCTTTTTCTTAATATTTTTCGCTTGGAGTCTTTCATATGCAATCCTAAGCCGAGCAATTGTTGTGCAGCTTGAACGGGAAAAATTAGTTACCGGGCAAAAAATTAAGGGGATGTTTGTCTACCGATTTTTCACCAGTAAATGGTTTTTTATCGCTGCAGTAGTTAATTTTATGGTAATTTTTATTTATCCCCCCATGGGGATGGCATTGACCTTTCTAGGATTAATCTCTGATCAAATCAGAATTAATCCTTATGATGAACGCTAAGCATATCAAGGAGCATCATTATGAATAAAACCCGTGTTGAAAATTTAACCGATGCAATTGTAGCAATTATTTTAACCATTATGGTTCTGGAAATTAAAGTTCCGGATACACCTCGGCTAAGCGAAATTTTGCATGACCTCCCCTACCTAACAGCATATGCTGTTAGTGTGATTTTTATCGGGGTTGCCTGGTATAACCATCACTACATGTTTTCTTTAGTTAAAAAAGTTAACAAAAAAATTTTCTGGGTAAATAATCTTTGGCTATTTACAATGTCCCTAATTCCAGTGGCTGCTGCTTGGGTTGGCCGTTTTATGAATTCAACTGGTCCCGAATTGTTTTATCTGATCATCTTTATCTCATGGAGTCTTGCCTTTTTCTTGCTATCTAAAACGATTGCTGATCAGCTCCAAACTGAAAATTATCAAGAAGCTGCCAAAATTAAAAACATGTTTATTTATCGTTTTCTTCGTAGTAAATGGTTCCCCATTACTTCCATAATCATGGTCCTTGGCATCTTTATTTTCCCACCTAGTGGCCTTTTACTAGGTTTTCTTGAATTAGTCGTTAATGGTTGGAAAAGCCCCCAGCAAGGATAGCTAGCGCACACAAAGATCTGTTCTAGAAACATTGAGAACAGATCTTTTTTTGCTTGAAAAATTAGCAAGCATCCTACTGTAAAAAAAGAAATAGATTGTTTACAATTGAAAATATGGTCTACAATGTGCCAATTATAGTTTAACTAACCTCGAAAGGATTTGTTATGGGAACTCGATTTGTATTTGGGGCTGGTCTCCTTGGAGGACTAGCAAGACTAGAAATCACTCAGTTGATCAACTATCATCAATTTCCAATTGCCACTCTCTTAATCAACTTAACGGGAGCATTTCTTCTACCAATTTGGACAAACTATGGTTGCCAGCGATTAGGCTTATCAGCACGGTGGAATCAGGTGATTGGAACCGGTTTGATTGGCTCCTTTACCACCTTTTCTGGAATAATTCTCGACAGTTTGAAATTGCTTGAGGTTCACAATTATAGCGGTTTCACGCTTTATCTTTCTTTCAGTATTATTTTAGGGCTGTTGGTAGCTGTCGTTGGTGACCAATTTTCACATATTCTGGCCAAAAGGATGTGGAACTAATGGGAAATATTCTATTTTTTCTCGGTGGAACCGGGGTCGGCGCAATTCTGCGCTTTTCAATCACGAATCACTTCAAACAAAGCAATCACGGACGGCTCGGAACTTTTCTGGTAAACATGATTGGCTGTTTTATTGCTGGAATGCTAGCCCCAGTGGCAGTAGTAAGTGGCGGTACAAACCTGCTGTTAGGATTTATTGGCGGCTTTACTACTTACTCAACTTTTAACAGCGAATTAGCTAATTTGTGGTCTAATCATGCTTATCGACAACTATTTATCTATTTAATAGGGAGTTATGGCATAGGTCTGATGCTTGGTTTCATTGGATTTTTCAGTTTCAGTTATTTCTAACTGGCAAGCATTATAAAAACTAAACGATCTTTTTAACTGATCGATATAGATATAAATAATTAAAAAATTTGTTTGCCTTGATCGGAACAACTGCTCACATTGGTTGCCGGTTAATCTACAATATCCCGTAAATTAAGGATTATCAGCAAAAATATTTTTACATTGTTTAACTAATTTGACACCATTTTCAAAGACTTCAATTTCAATTATCATAATATTCCATTTTATTTATTGAATTGTTTTCATCATAAATATTATAATAAAAAAGCCAGCATCATTTTCGAAAACAATCATATAGAGGCTATTTTTATGTTGAACAAAAAAATGAAAACTAAGAATGGAACCTTTAATTACTTCATAAATGAAAATTTCGATCGTAAAAATCCAACTATTTTCTTTTGGGCAGCAATGGGCATCAATAGTTCCTACTTTGATTATTTCAATCTATTTAAATACATAAATACTGAAAAAATCAATCTCATCAGCGTAGACCAATTAGGAAGCGGATTTAGTGGCTATCCAAATAATAATAAAAGAACCCTAGAAAACTATTCAACAGAAATGAATGAATTTATTGGATGTTTTAATCTTAAAAAAATTTTCATAGTCGCACATAGTTTTAGTGGAATATACTCTTTAAATATATTGAATAATATCAACGTAGCTGGTTTTATCGGAATAGATCCAACATCTCCCAAAATTATGAAAAAATATGAGGATCAAATTCAAAAAAACCTGACCGAAGCTCTAGAAAGTAAAAATAATAATCAGCATATGGATACAGATATAAATCCATCCCTACCTTCAAATATAAAATCAGAAGCGATAGTTCTTTATAGAAACATTTCTGGAAATGAATTTGAAATAAATGAATTACAAGAAGCCCATAACACCATAAATAAAACGTTATCGTCATCTATTAGTGACAAAATTCCGACACTGACTTTTTTATCTACTTTAAATTTAAATTCATACAAAAAATATGGTAACCCATATTTTAATAAAAACGTTAATTCATCTGAAATAATTTTAAATGGACATCATTTTTTACAATGGCTCCATCCAAAACTTATGGCAACATATATTGCTACATTTATAGATAATATAGTTTAATTTGACTGCCCTTGGTCAACTGTTGTTGGAATTTATTATCAAGAACGTCGTGCAAAGATTTGCAAAGACTATTTTAATCCGATCATTAGGCGCTTAACCACTGAAATAATAGTACTGAAGAAGCGATCTGGAAAAGTTATATAGAAAAAGAGTAAATAGACTTGTAAATTTTCCTCGAAAAGTTTACTAGAACTGATCAACATAATTACTCCGGATAAAATCGATTTGCTTCAATTCGGAGATATCAATCAATCTATACCAGAATTTTTAAAATATGAGTTAATTGCATCGCACTTACTTATAGTATATTTTCAACTCCTTTGTTTTTTATTTTAGCAAATATCATATTAACAATATAAATGGAACATATATTGAACCATTTGCTGGCGGAGCAGGCTTGGCTATAAAACTATTAGTTGATAATGAAGTTGATAACATTTGGATAAATGACTACGATAAATCAATTTATTCAGTGTGGTATTCAATTATAAACCATCCAAATGAATTAATAAAAATGATTGAAAGCGTTCCATTTGACTATGTTAATGGTAGTGACTATTCAGATGAATATAATTTAGATTATTGGAATGAAATTAAAGAAATACACAAAAATAACAAAAATCATCAAAATTCGATTGATAATGCTTTTTCAACGCTATTGCTAAATAGAATGAATATCAGTGGAATAATCAATGGTGGCCCTATCGGTGGAAAGAGTCAAGGCAAACTTAAATTATATGCAAGATTTAATAAATCTACACTTATAGAAAAAATAAAAACAATTAGTAGATTAAAATCAAAAATAAAATTAACAAGATTAGATGCAGAAAAAATGATACCTCTTATATATAAAAACTGTAATTTAGATAATACGTTTATTTTTTTTGATCCACCCTATTTTTCTCAAGGTAAAAATTTATATATGTCTTTTTTTAAAAAAGAAAAACATGAAAAATTAGCAAAATTAATATTAAGTAATGATAATGCATATTGGATTACAACATATGATGATAATGAAAATATTTATAATATTTATTCAAAGGCTAATAAAAAATATAGATATTTAATTAATTATTCTGCAAATAATAAAAAACGTGGAAAATCATCAGAATTATTATTTGCTAGCTCAAAAATAAAATTAGAATCATTCGATAAAACAAATCTTATAGAATTAATTTGAAACAAATGACATTATTACCCTACCCTATGCTTGGTAGCAATTCATCAGTTCGATTCTGTTATTAGGGTTTTATGATGAATAAAAAAGAGACCCACAATGTGATGAGAGTCTATAAAAAACAAACCAATAAAGTTTTCATATTAACACTTTATACCTGAAAACAGATTGAGAACTAAATTGTGGCGATTGTAAAACATCATGGATCGTGGATGGTACGAGTTTATTACAAAGATGAATTAGGTAAA
>NZ_ALXG01000037.1:0-22284 GCF_000512295.1 Fructilactobacillus florum 8D | reverse complement strand
CTTCCTGTTAGCTAACAGGAAGTTTTTTTAGAAAATGACAAGTAAATTATCGACTTTCTGACCGAAAAAGCACTATTTTCGAACCGAAATTACGGATGTTTATTTTTTTGACCAAATCTCTGCCAAATAGGTTTGCAAGAGTCGTTCTCGTGCCCATAAATAGCGTTCTCCAACAACTGGGTGGACCCGATTAGAAAGCAGAACTAAACCACTTTGCAGTTGCGGAACTAATACCAACATTGTTCCAGTATAACCAGTTTGGCTCAGAAATTCTTGACGATTAAAGTTGTTCAACTGCCATCCAAAGGAGCGACTCCCATCTTGCATCGGTGTTTGATCTTGGCTCAGACGATCCAAAGTTGCTGGGGTTAAAACGACTCCCGGTTGTCTAATTTGTAACATCCATTGCATAAAATGAACCAAGTCAAACAGCGAGCTAAATAAGCCCGCTGAACCACAATTTTCCCCTAGTACCCTTGCTTTGGGATCATGCACTCGTCCAACTAAGTTAGTATGGGTCTGCAGATCGTAGGTAGTCGGAACCGAGGACTTTGGATCGGGCTGAAAAGTTGAATCATGCATCCCTAACGGCTGCAATACCATTTGACTAATCAACGACTGGATCGGCAATCCCGTTATTTTAGTTGCCACCCATCCTAGAAAAATAAAGTTAGCGTCTTGGTAATGCATCTGGCTCCCTAGCAATGGTCCTGATGACAGACCCAGCAGCGCTGTCTTTAATTCTTGCGCATTCAGGCGATCTCGATTCGGGATGTAGCCACGGATGTCAGCCGTATGCGTTAAGAGATGGCGGATTGTGACCCGTGGCGCATGCCATTCTGGTAAATAAGTAGTCAATGAATCGTCTAAATGTAAACGGTTCTGCTCAATTAGCCGTAAAATCACTGGAACCGTCCCCACCACCTTAGTTAATGAAGCAACGTCGTATAATTGCTCCGGGAGAAGTTTGGTTACCACCGGATCCCAACTTTTCTTCCCATGATAGTGCAACGACGTCTGTTGACCTTGAATGAAAGCATACGAAACCCCTGGAACCAACTGATCTGCGGTTAAAGCAGCTAAAACCCCCGTGGTTTTTGGTAAATTCATGCCGATCCCCCACTTTCATTTACCAACAAAAAAAGTCGCTAGTTAGCGACTTTTTAATAGTTACCCGTACGAGACTCGAACTCGTAGCTCCGCCTTGAGAGGGCGACGTCTTAAACCAGTTTGACCAACGGGCAATAACACAACAATGTAATTCTACTTGGTTCCGCCTTGTCTGTCAACTAAAAATAATGTTTGACATTTATTGGCAATCAATGTAATATATTTATTGTACTTATTGGGTATTAGCCAAACTGGTAAGGCAGCGGACTCTGAATCCGTAATGTACTGGTTCGAGTCCAGTATACCCAACTACAGGGTTTTAACTAGTTTCATTGGTCGTCATAACACTTGTTATGGCGGCTTTTTTATTATTCCTGGCTAATAGATTGTCAGCTGTTTTCGTGCAATCTCATTGCTAATTACCTTGCTTTTTCGGAGTGACCCAGTTGAGCTATTAAACTTAGCAAATGTCACCCTGTCTGAGCTACTGATTAAAACCAGCAATTCAATTGCGCTTAAACGTGCCTTAGCGGACGTACACTACGTGAAAAGTCTCTAAGACTGCTCGTGCAGTTGCTGGGTCAAATTGCAGGCCTTCTGCTTGACATTCTTCCGCAAAAAATCGATCGTGCGCCGTCCGCCAAGCTTGCAGGGTTCGATCACCCTCCCCTTCCGCAAAGGCATGGGTGGCATCGACCGCTAAATAATCAACCACCTGGACATCATCATTTTTGATAATCGCAACTGGTTGTTGTCGTCCATCTAAAATAACATCATAAGCCTGCTTAGTTGGCAGTTCATCGCCATCTTTTTCATATAATTCATAGAGACTAGTAGTAGCTGTTTTTTTCCCAGCTATGATTAATTGGGCAAGTTGATCAGCTTCATCTCCAAACTGGTAACTACTTTGCAAACGAGCAGTTTGGGGAATTGCGCCCGCTGCTTGGGCTTCTTTAAAAAAGGTCGTGGGTTGCATCGGATCCCTCCGTATCTTATAAATTATTGGATGTGTCTCATTTTTCTTTGGCTAACAATCACCATTATCAATAAGCCCCATTTGCGTTGCTTTTCCATCTAAAATTAGCAAGCAGTTAAGCTTCACCAATATTGGTGGGGGCATACTGCATTTTAAGATGCTTAATTCCGACTTCGAGGTACTCTGAGGAAACCGGAACAAAGCCCAGTGATTGGTAAAAGTTCTTTAAATATGCCTGTGCTGAAATGGTCAATGGTTGCTGCGAGAATTTTTGCACTGCTGTTGTAATCGCATCCTTAACAATTTGTCGACCAAGCCCGTGCTTTCGAAATCCTTTCATAGTCAACACCCGTCCAAAAGTAACCCCTTGTGGTTGCTGATAGACTCGAGCATAGGCAACAATTTGATCTTTCTCGTCAAAACGCATGACATGATAAGCAACTAAGTCATGGGAATCAATCTCATTTTCCTGAATCCCTTGTTCAACAATAAAGACCTGATTTCGGGCAAATAAAAGGGCTAGTAATGCCGAATTAGTTAGTTCAGCAAAAGGCTTGACGATTAAATTAGTTTCCACGTTATTTCTATCCTTTCTCGCTCACACGTTTTGGTTTAAAATCAGTCGCTTGCAGTAACCACCAATTCTCGTCATGAAATCGACCGTGCAATTCAAGCGCTTGTGGTTTAACGGTCTTTAGCTGAAATCCGGCGCCACGGACAACTGCATTACTAGCAACATTATCAACCGCTACTTTCACCCAAATCTTTTCTAGGGGATAATTTGCAAATCCATACTCACACAAAGCTTGCAATGACCTATGCATAATTCCTCGACCAGTAACTTGGTTACCTAACCAATAGCCGACCTCTGCTTCGCGTTGCTCGTTCATAAATCGATTAAAACTGACCATTCCGACCGGACGCTGATCAGCAGTAATAACCAACAGCAAGCCCCGATCCTGTTTGCTCATTCGCAAAAAAGTCGCCTCCTGCTCCGGACTGGTAATTTGATCAGCCCACGGCAACCACTTAGCAATGGTCGTTCTAGAAGCAGCTAATTGAGCAAAAAGTGCCGGTGCATCGCTAGCAACATCGGGTAACCGCAAACTCAATTCATGATCTATTTTAATGGGTGACATTACACCTCTCCTGAACTTTTATTATTCAAACGTTCTGGGTGCCGTTGAGCCGCCTGTAGGATGTAGATCGCAACAATAATCAAAACAGCCCCAATGATTTCTGGCCAGCTAATGTCTGCCTGAAACCAAAAAATACTAATCACAAAGGTAATGACCGGTTGAATAGCATCAATCAAACTAATCGTCGCCGAGTCAGTATATCGAGTCGCATAGATGACTGATGGGAAAGTTAAAATCGTCCCAAAAAAGATAATTCCAGCAATCCCCAAAATCCCTCCTGTACTCAAGTGAGGAACATCAACCCACACTGGTTGATGCAAATTAAAGGCTACGCTCGCAATTAGTGTCCCCCACCCCAAAATCACCATTGGTGGGTTGTCACGTCCAATTTCTTTTGGTAAGACTACGTAGCAAGCCGCCGTAATCCCTGATACAATCCCCATCACTAAGGAAATCATCGGAATTGAAAGTTCATGAATATTTCCCCGAGTTACGGATAAGAAAACTCCTAACAACGCAATTAGGAACACAATCAAATCAATTTTAAGTGGTTTTTTATGTTGAAATAAAAAAGCTCCTATTAAGATGAACAATGGCGCTAAGTATTGCAAAATCGTTGCTGAACTAGCCCCGTTTGCTCCACCTTGTTGAATTGCCACATAAAAACTACCCATATTAGCGGCCAAGCCCAGCAACCCGTAAGCTATCAGCCAAGCGATTGAGCGCCAACTTTTAAAAACGTTAAAAATCTTTCCTCGATAAATCACAGCACAAACTGTCAAGAGAATCAATCCGGTAAAAGTGGTTCGAGCTGATAAAAACCAGCCAGCTGGAATGGTTTCCGTTTGTGAAACAAACTGCTGCAATGCCCCTGAAAATCCCCATGATGAAGAAGCAAAGATTGCTAATAACATCCCTTTTACAGGTCGACTCAATTGTTGCCCTATTTTCTGCATAAATCCATCCCCCATGTTTTTTATTCCCAACTATAGGGCGATTAGTAGCTTCTGTAAACCTGTCGTGTTACTTTTTGTAACATATCGGTTAAGGGAACTTCTAAGCCGATTTAAACATGCGATTTAAAATAAAACTACTACATAATCCAATTACCAAAAAGGGAATAAAATCTAATCCAACTTGATATAAGGGCAATTTTCCAGCTAGTTGATTAATCACTGCAATCGGGGTCCAGCTGGCTAGCTCAGCTGGCAGAGCATGTAATGCATCTAGAACCGCTGGAATCAACACTAAGCCGATTGTAATTCGGTACCAACGCGTGCGTTGGCGTAATAATGGTTGAAAAATTCCTAGCAAAATCAAACTAATTGCTAGGGGGTATAAAAAACTTAGTAACGGAGCCGAATACAAAATAATCTTAGTTAAACCCAAGTTAGCAATTAAAAACGAAATGAACGTCGCTCCCGCTAAAAATTTATGGTACCCAATCCGAGGAAAGCGGCGACCCAAATCTTGTGATAATGACGTCAATAAACCAATCGCCGTCGTCAGACAGGCCAGTAGGGTTAAAGCGGCCAACATGGCAGCTCCCACAACCCCAGTATAATGTCTCATAATTACCGCAAAAGCAGTCCCACCATCAACACTAAGTTTGGTAAATTGTAGGCTGCCAGCCCCCAAAGCAATTAAAAATGTATAGATCAGAGCTTCAAAACCCATGGTCAAACTGCCAACTTTAATTACCGACCACGACCGTTCTTTGGCAGTTTGTCCAAAAGCCTGTAAAGCAGCAATAATGGTTACTCCAAAACCCAATCCTGCCAGTGCGTCCATGGTGTTATAACCTTCTAAGAAACCATTAATCAACGTAGGCGCCGCTTTTCCTGCTTGGGGAACGATGGGCAGGCGACGCATGTCATCGTATAAAACAAAAGCAATCACAAACAAAATTAACAGTAGGAATAGAAATAACGGATTCAAAATTTTCCCAACATTTCTCGTCACGCTTTGTTCATGAAAAGCCAACCACCAAACAGCCAAGAAAAAGAGGAGTGAAAATATTAGCAAAGCCCTGCCATCCCAACCAGTCGGTACGAACGGTGCAATTCCCATGGAAAAAGTTACCGTTGCAGTTCTAGGTGCTGCAATCAACAATCCGAGGGAGGCATGCGTCAAAACTAGAAAAAGCATCGCGAACCATTTTCCAGCTGGCAATGCCAGATCATACATACTTGCACTTTTAGTAATGCTTAACGCTAGGATCGAACCCAGTGGAAGCAAAATTGCCGATAGCAAAAACCCAATCACCGCTGGCAACCAATTTGGGCCAGCTACCTGACCTAAATGAATCGGGAAAATTAAATTACCCGCCCCAAAAAACAGACCAAATAGTAATGATGCCAATAACAAATACTGCCTAAAGCTTAACTTACTCGGTAATTTATCCATGATACCCTCCTGTACAACTGACCAATCGCTGCACTGGCCGCCAACAGCGGGGTACCACCAGATTTTCTGATTCTCTCACAAAAATCAGCTCAGTAAGTATCGCTAACGACGCCTCTATTAAAAAAACGTCCAAACTGTCATACACAGTCCAGGACGTTTAAAACGCGTTACCACCTTGAATTTCCAACCAAACGGTCGGCTCAGTAAGTTCGCTGTTGCGTTCGCAGCGATACTATTGTGCAATAATGGGCACTCCCAACGAACCCTATACTAATCAGCATCGAACCCGTAACTTGCAGCCTACCTTCGTTTTAGCACTTCGGTTTCCTTGCACCATTACCGGAAACTCTCTAGACGGTTACTAAAACTAATCCTCTGCGCATTGTTTTCTTAATTTTTAGTTGAAGCCAATTTATAGGATAATTAAGTTTTTGTCAAGAAAAAATTAAAAATCATTTTTAAACTACCTCCAATAACAGCAAGAGACCACCAACAGCGACCGACACAATCAGTAAAGCAAACCAGCGTTCGAACTTACCAAAAATGGGCTGATGGGGGTCATCATGGTGGCGAGTCCAGATAAACAATGGAATTCCCAAGGCATAAATAATAAAGGCCAGATTTATGTACCAAAGGCCAGCTGTATATCCCATAAACAATGTTCCCAAACTAGCTAGCACGGCTGTTATCAAAGCCGTTTTCCGTGAAACTCCGACCTGTTCGTGCTGGGGATTAAAAGTCCGCTCACGTGCACTAATTTTAACTAAAAATAACATCGAAATTAAGTACGGCGGAATGGTCATGGTCGCTACAATTGTCAAGGTCGTGTTGAAAGCTGCAGTGGCAAAATGTGTAAAGATAATAATGATCTGAATGATTGCCCCTGTTGCCAACAACGAAGGTATTGGAACCCGTCGGTGATTGATTTTTCCAAACCACCGTGGAAAGGTTCCAGAAACTGCCGCTGCCATCGGAATTTCAGCTAGCACTAAAATCCAACTTAACCAACTCGCCAATACGGCAATAATGACACCAAAAGTAATCAATAGACGACCCGTTGGCCCCAACACCATTCCTAACAAAACTGCAGTAGACGGACTACTCATTCCTGCTACTTGTTCATAACTACGCACTCCTAATGGCAAAATTGAAACTGCTGCATATAGACCCAGACAAAGCAGAAACCCGTCACGAGTAGCATGACGAACCGCTTGCTGACTTTTTGATTTTTTTGACAAAACGACAGCACTCTCTACCCCAGAAAAAACCCACAGAGTAGTTAGTAAAGAATGTTGCACTTGTTGTAAGGGATTACCCAATTTAAAGTGGCTATGTGGCGCAGTTCCCAATGGATCTTGCCAAAAAATTTTCCAATGAAATGCCACTAGCATGCTACAAATAAAGACCGCTACAATGACTAACATACAAACGGTTCCTACTAAGTCAATCCGACTGGTGGTCTGAATCCCGCGAGTAATCAAAAAAATCATCGTCCACAAGATTATGCTACCAACAATGACTGCTTGCCAGTTGTTTCCACCACTAAACATTCCTGGCCAAAACACGTTTAGAGTAGCCGTCAGCAAAACCGCATAGGCTGCGATTGCAAAGGCCTGACAAATCCAATAACCCCAGCTCACAAAAAAAGCGGTAAACTTACCAAAGCCCGCCTGGGCATAATGATAAAGTCCGGTCGTGTATTGGGGACGAACTTGTGAGAGAATTAAAAACGACCGTACAACCAGACCGATAATTAGACCAGTAACTAACCAGGCTCCCACTTGCCCTATCACTCCCGCATGCATCGCCATATTTTGTGGAAGATCATAGATCCCCCCACCAACCATCGCCGAAAGCACAAAGGCCGTCAGTCCTAATCTTCCAATTTTTTCATCATGTTTTTGTTTCAAAGTGCCACCTCTTGTTTTTTACATGCATTGGTAAGTATAGATAAAAACCCAGTTAATCGCAAATCAAGTCCCCAAAGGAGCCCCCCATGATCAAAATTAATGTCATTTTAGGAACCAGTCGACCAGCTGCCCGAGGTCGAAATCTATTTAATTATTTCAGGTTGCAGCAAGAGCAATTTGAGCAACAATTTAAAGTCAACCTTAATTTAATTGAGCTTTCGGACCTGCATCTCCCCTTTTTTTATGAAGATGAGCCTCCACTTGGTAATCAAAATCGAACCCTTCCCCCAAATGAGGCTCAGTGGGTAAATCAAATGGCAGCTGCGGACGGTTACCTAATCCTAACCCCTGAATACAATCATAGTTTCCCAGCTGTTTTGAAAAATGCCTTGGATTTTCTCGGAGAAGAGCCTCGTGGTAAAGCAACTAAAGTCATTACCTATGCTGATAATGCCCGTGGTGGTCAGTGGGCTTTTAATGCTTTACTCCCGGTCTTAACTAGAATGAACTTTTTTGTTCTCCCTCATCTAACATCAATTGCCAAAGTCGCTACTCACTGGCAACCAGACGGAAAGTGGCAGCCAGACGATCCGAAACAAGCAGTGTTTGAACACCGAATTAGTACCGCCGTTCAAGAAGCTGCTTTTTATACCAAACTATTGGCTGACCATCCCTTTTCAAGCAATTAAAAAACCGCTCATTGTTTGTGAGCGGTTTTTCTTAGCCTAAAATTGATGCCTAACTCGATGATGGCGATTAGTAACGCGCCGATGATGGCTTGAAAAGAGGTTGAGACGAGTGGCTTGCCGATGAACGGCACTCGGTGGGGTAGGAACGGTCATGGCCGCATCAATTTGCGAACGACCCGTTTGATAATCGAATCTTAGACCTGGTTGTACGTTATACAGATAGCGGTTAAAATGCATTGCACCGTCTGAACTAATCGCCTGGACCCACACCCCTTTTGCCATCAAATCACTGCCCTGATAAACCGGCGTTACTTGATAGATAACTTGTTTACCAGCCGCTAATGCATCCCGCACCGCTTGCTCATTGATGGTCATTACCTTTTGATTAGAAAAGGCCGTTTGCGTGAACAGGTTTTTAGGATTATCAATTGAGCCTAGTGCTCCAGGCTCGGGCTGACCAGCTTGGTTTAAATTAAATGTACAGGTGTAGGCAATCAGGTGCCCACGATTTACAGGAAAAACTCGTTCGCCGTTAACTTGTTTTGGTTGATTATGCCAACCAGTCGGTTTAAAAATCTGAGCCGCTCGCCCCTCGGATTTCCCCAAATTATTGCTAGTTAGATACGCCGTGGCTGTCTGTGCTCGGTTATACTGATCTAAATCATGATAATCAATCCGACTACTCGTAAAGCTCTGGGCCGTAATCGTTTCTGGCTGATCATTATTTAAGACCTGATAGGCAGCCGTCCCTGGTTGATAATCTTGTTGCTGTAAATTTTGATACGTGGTGGTATTTTCAGGGACTGCCGCCTGAACGGGTTTCGTCCCTTGCAAACCAGAAAAGCCTAAGAAAAGCGTGACACTGGTTGCCACTGCTGCTAACCAAGGGGTTATCTTTTTCATGAATTTCTCTCCAAATCTTTCGTAATATCACTAGTTTAGTAGAGCAATCCGTGGCTGTCAAAAATACAATGAACTCCTAAGTGAGTTCCAGAGACTATCAAAGCGTCACCAAATGCCCATTAACAAATGTTTGTATCTGGGTAGCACTCACCACCGTGCCCCAAAACGGACTGTTGGTTCCCTTTGAAAGTTGCGTTGCAGGCTTCAATGTTTGCGCACTAGTTAAATCCCAAAGTGCTCCATTTAATTTTTTTCCAACAGCTAATTCAGGAACCGGAAGTTGAAACAACTCAGCCGGACGAGTACTCATCCAGTTTATAAGCTGGGATAATGTAACTGTTTTAGTTGTCACTAATTTTGTATAGAGCAAGGGAAAAGCCGTTTCTAACCCCGTGATCCCAAAAGCACTACCTAAAAAAGAGTTACCCTTATCTGCACGAGTGTGGGGAGCGTGGTCGGTCGCAATCATGTCGATGGTTCCATCTAACAATCCGCCTAAGAGCGCTTGCTGGTCGGCTGCTGTCCGCAAGGGCGGGTTCATCTTATACATCGGATTATCGGCAGTGATCATCGTATCGTTTAAAAGGAGATGGTGGGGAGTGACTTCGGCGGTAACATTTATCCCTTCCGCCTTAGCCCGTCGAATCAGTTCTACACTTCTGGCCGTTGATACATGACAAACGTGATAATGGACTCCGGTTGACCGAGCCAGCTCAAGATCACGAGCTAACTGGCTAGTCTCGACCACGGCATCAATTCCGGGGAGGTTGAGGCGATTAGCAGCTGTCCCCGCATTAATCACTCCCCCATGCATCAAAGATTGCTCCTCAACATGCGCTGCTAACGGGAGCCCGGTTGCTTGGATTTGCTGCATTGCCGCATACATCGTTCCAGCGCTTTGAATCCCAATTCCATCATTACTAAAAGCCACCGCACCAGCCTGCTGCATTCCCTTGAAATCTATTAACGTATTACCTCGTTCATTGGTTGTTACTGGCGCAATCTGTTTGACGGGAACTACCCCAGCGGCTCGGTTTTTCTGGATTAACTGCGCCAGTGCGCGTGGTGTGTTAGGAACCGGAGTTACATTGGGCATTGCACAAACCATGGTATAACCACCATGGGCTGCCGCCCTGCTACCTGTTTCGATCGACTCCTTTGCGGTTTGTCCGGGATCTCGAAAATGAACGTGTACATCAAGGAAACCTGGTAATAAATAATTACCAGCTCCCGTGATAATATTCGTAGCTTTCGCATCATTAATTTTGGGGGCAATCCTAGTAATAATCCCATTTTGCACTAAGATATCTTGTCGACCGAGTCGCTTTGTCGTCGGCAACCAAACGTTTTTAATTAGATATTTCAAACTCACCAGTATCCTCCAATGTTTTTTGACTAAGTAATCCCTTGGCAACTAGTATATCTGTCAGAATGGCCATTCGCATGTACATGCCGTTGCTCATTTGTTTAAAAATTCGTGACTGTGAACTTTCTACCAGTTCCGAATCAATTTCAATACCGCGATTAACCGGTGCCGGGTGCATGATGATCGCTTGGGGAGGGAGCCGCTTAAAGCGGGCTTGGGTGAGCCCAAATTGATCATGATAGCGTTTCTGATCAAAATGCGACAATGATTGGCCTAAACGTTCTTTTTGCACGCGCAAAAGCATCACGACATCACATTGTGTCACCAACTCATCCAAGCTTAAGCGTTTGCCATACTTAGCAAATTCGGCTGAATACCACTCATCTGGACTAGCAAAACGAATGGTTGCACCTAATCTCGTCAACAACTCCATGTTGGAGCGGGCAACTCGAGAATGTTTTAAATCACCGACAATTCCAATTTTAAGCCCAGAAAAATGTCCAAATTCTTGGTAAATTGTCATCATATCGAGCAATGACTGGGAGGGATGCTGACCGCTACCATCTCCACCATTTACAATACTAATCTCTAATCGATCATCTAAAAGTTGTTGGTAATAATCATTAGCTGGATGACGAATGACCGCAATATCAACTCCAATCGCCTGAAGGGTTTTAACGGTATCCTCTAACGTTTCTCCCTTCGAAATCGAACTCGAATTAACATTAAAGTCTAGAACTTGTAAACCTAGGCGCCGTTCAGCCATCTCAAAACTAGTGTGCGTTCTGGTACTATTTTCAAAGAATAGGTTCATTGCATAAGCTGGTCTTAGCAACCGAACCTGTTTACCCTGACGAAATTGCTCAGCCAACCGGATTTTTTGTAATACCGTTGCACTGGTCATCGTTGCAACCGAAACGGTATCATGCTGAATCTCTGCGTCCATCTGATCCTCCTATCTTTACCAAAAATTTGCATAATAAAAGGCATGCCGCCATTAACGCAGCATGCCAGATTCATCCAACATCACTAGTTAACTTGTCAATCTCTCTGGATTGAATTAAAGCAGCTTCTTGCTATTGTTGTTCACCATACCGAACTAGCTCAGGCTTGTCAACCAAAGCTCCATTGACATCTAAGAATGGATTCAGTATGCTAAGAGCAATCTTAAAGCGGTTCCGAGAAGCCGCTAGGTTGCTTAATTAATCTAATATCTAATTACGGCTTAATCTGAAAATTCTCGGCTTTTCAGATTGAGCCTTTTTTAAGGAGTTTTTTTATGAAAATTGATCTCAGTACAACCATTGGCCCCAACCAGTTTTCAAATCCACTCATTAATGCCGCTGGTGTGTGGGACGAAACGGCGCTCGAATTAGACGAACTAGTTGCATCAACTGCCGGTGGGGTTACTACCAAAAGCGCTACTTTGGAACCACGGTCTGGTAATCAACGTCCTCGTTATGCAGATGTTGCGCTTGGTAGTATCAATTCCATGGGGTTGCCCAACCAAGGACTGAAGTACTACTTAAATTACGTTACAACGCACGACGCATCTAAACCAATCGACCTCTCGATTGCCAATCCCAACCCGATGGATAATCTGACAGCCCTACAGATGATTCAAGACAGTAGTTTTCAGGGGCTCACTGAGTTGAACTTATCATGTCCCAATGTCATCGGCAAACCACAAATTGGTTATGACCTAGCAGCGTTGAAACAGATTCTGCAACAGGCATTCAAGCTTTTCACTAAGCCATTGGGGATTAAACTTCCACCGTACTTCGACTTACAACAATTTGACGCTGTTGCGGACATCTTAAATCAATTTCCACTAACCTTTATCAATACGATTAATAGTGTTGGCAACGGGTTGCTGGTTGACCCTACTTCCGAGCGAACGTTAATCGAACCAAAGGGAGGCTTTGGTGGAATTGGTGGTGCTTACGTTAAACCAGTTGCCTTAGCGAACGTGCATGCCTTTCGTAGCCGTTTGAAGCCCACAATTAAAATCATTGGCACCGGTGGAGTCCGCAACGGAACTGATGTCTTCGAGTTGATCCTGTGTGGTGCCGATGCTGTTTCAGTTGGAACTACATTGATGCAAGCCGGTCCCCAATTATTTACTAAACTGCAAGATGAACTTATTCAACTAATGGTTCAAAAGCACTATCCATCACTAGCAACATTTCGCAACCAACTTAAAGCTGCTCATTAACATCGAAAAATGTTGTTTAAAAGCAATAAATCCCCTAAATTCTAATCGCATTGTCCGCAAGTAAAAGAACCTCCAAATTTGGCTAAGCCAAGATCAGAGGTTCTTTTTTATAATGATTTAGTTATTTTTTTTGCGAAAACCGAGTACAGCACTCAATCCCACTAAGATACTACCTAAAGCACTAACCAACAAGTTAGTTTGTTGACCAGTCTGAGGCAATTTATTGGTCTGTCCATCGGTGGTTTGTTCGTTTTTGGCACCGGTAACTGTCTTTAGCGAAGCTGCTCCTGCTGGTTGTTGAGAGCGACCTGATGGTTGTTCACCAGCGCCGTTATCAGTGACCTGCTCCCCTTGAGCTTGCTGCTGTGTATTTTCACCATTTGCTGGTGCCTGTCCAAGCGCCATCTGTTTGGTTGCTTGACCGTCCGTTGCTGCCGGTTGATCCGTACTGGTTTCAGTAGCTGATCCTTGGGGTGAATTAGTTTGAATTGCAGCAAGTTGCTGAGTTGCACCACGATCTGATTTTTGAGTTGACTTTTCAACAATCGCTTTTCTTGGTTGTGAACTAGTGCTTGCTAATGATACAAATGGCAAACCACTACTGATTGAATTCGTTGCTGCAAAGCCACCCCCAACTCGTCCAAAGAGTGCCTGACCACTAAAGTAACTAATCGAGTCATTGTACACAACGCCACGATTTTGAGCATCCAGCATTAGTCCATTACCAAGGTAGATCCCCACGTGATAAATGCCTCCCATACTGAAGAAGACCAAATCACCAGCTTGTGCTTGTGCCTGACTAATCTTTTGCACGGCTCCATACTGTGCTTCTGCGGTTCTTGGTAAGGAGATTCCATTCTTACCAAAGACGTATTGTGTAAAGCCTGAGCAGTCAAAGCCTGCAGGCGTTGAACCACCCCAAACGTAAGGAGTTCCCACATACTGTTTCCCCGTACTAATGACATTGTTGGTACTTGCTAATGCCACCGTTGGAGCTGCTGCCGGTTGAACTGTAGCAAGCATCGTCTGCGCAGCCACAGCTGCTGGTCTAGCAGGTTGCGCCGGCTCGTCTGCAGCGGGAGTAGTGGTAGTCTTAGCAGCCACTGACTGTTGATTTGCTTCAGGTTCAGAATTAACTGGAGCTGGTTGCGTTTGTTCATTAGTCTCACTCGCTGGTTGAGCTTGACTTTGCGTATTAACTGCACCATCCGCTAATGAGCTAACGGGGGCATCAGTACTAACTGCTGCACTGGCAACTTGAGTTTGGTTAGCAGTACTTGCCGTACTAGCGGGGATCGCCGTGCTAGCATCCGTCAATGAAGTACTGGTCTCACTTGCCGGTTGCTGATTGTTCTCGGTTTGTTCCGTAGTGGTGGCCACTGCTGTATTTTCCGTTGGCGTTGCTGAAGTAGCCGCCTCACTAGTGATCGTTGCACTAGCAGGCATTTCACTGGTTGCTTGTGCTGTTGAGTCACTCGTAGTTGCTGCTGCTGACGTACTATCAGCATGTGACTGTTCAGTTGTCGCTTGGGTTGAAGTAGTAGCAACTGCTGTATCAGCGGCAACTGGTCGTGCTCCAGATAATACACCACCACTTACCAATAGAGTAGCAATTCCCGCAAACATCCACCGTTTTCCTGCCTTATACATTTTATAGTGTAGTTTTTCGTTGTTCATGAAAAAATCGCTCCCTTTTTGTTTGAATATTCACATTATTTATTTACTGACTTACAAGTATTACTATACCACTTCAAACCTATCAAAGCGGTCTTTATAACTTGTTTTAACCAAATTGTCATCTAAATGAAATAATTTAAAAAAGCATTAAGCTTCTTGTTTGTATTAATAATCACAAGGAAACCAAGGTCAGCTAACCAACATTTTACGATAACTGTGGTTCGACGCGCATCATACAGTCGGTGAAAGTTCCCAGTTGTCAGCAAATAACCTCCCTTCGCCAAACTAAAAAGAACTAGGAAAATTCCCAGTTCTTTACCTTTAGCACTTAAATTATTGATTTAATTCGCGATTTAGACGTTGTCCGAGCTCTTCATAACCTGGTTTGCCGAGTAACGCAAACATGTTTTTCTTATATGCCTCAACTCCTGGTTGATTAAAAGGGTTAATCCCATTTAGGTATCCAGAAATTGCCACTGCAACTTCAAAAAAGTAGATTAAATAACCGAGACTATATTCAGACTCGTCAGGGATTTCAACCGTCAAAACAGGAACTCCACCATCATTATGCGCCAACACGACTCCTTCATAAGCACGCTCATTGACTTCATTTAGTGACATCCCCTGCAAGTAATTCAAACCATCTAAATTCTTTTCGTCCATGGGAACATCTAAATTGTAAGGTGGTTCTTTGACCTTAATCACCGTCTCAAATAGGTCACGCAATCCTTCTTGAATGTACTGCCCTAAAGAATGTAGATCAGTAGTAAAGTTCGCAGAAGAAGGATAAATCCCCTTTTGATCCTTCCCCTCTGACTCACCCATCAACTGTTTCCACCATTCAGCAAACATGCGTAAGTTGGGCTCATAATTTTCGACCAACTCCGTAGAATAACCCTTGCGGTACAAGATGTTTCGCAGGGCAGCATACCGGTAAGCTGGATTTTCCTTTAAATCGGTTACCGCATATGCTTTGGCTGCATCGCTGGCTCCCTTCATCAACTGATTCAAATCCGCACCCGTTGCTGCAATTGGCAACAAGCCAACTGGAGTTAGGACCGAATACCGACCGCCAACTCCATCTGGAATTACAAACGTTTCATACTGGCTGGCCGTAGCTTCTTGGCGTAAAGCCCCATGTTTAGCATCCGTTGTGGCATAAATGCGCTGGTTAGCCTCATTTTCTCCATATTTTTTAATTAATTTTGCCTTTAATAATCGAAAGGCGATGGAGGGTTCCGTCGTGGTTCCAGATTTTGAAATGATGTTGATAGAAAAATCACGATCACCAATAAAATCAGTTAGTTCCTGTAAATACGAAGCACTGAGTGAGTTGCCGGCAAAAACAACCTGCACACCCCGACGTTTTGAACTAGGCTGCGTGTTATAGAAAGTCCCATTTAAGAAATCAACTGCCATCTTCGCACCCAGATAAGAACCACCGATTCCGATTACTACTAGGACTTCGGAGTCTTTTCTGATTTTTTCAGCGGCTCGTTGGATTCTGGAAAATTCATCTTGATCATATGTGGACGGTAAATCAAGCCAGTCACGAAAATCGCTTCCAGCTCCCGTTCCCTGTCGTAATTCCTGATCAGCTGCCGTTACTAAAGCTTGCATCTCAGGAAGTTCATTCTCATGAACAAATTTTTTGACCTTAGAATCGTCAAATTTAATGTAAGACATCTAGATTACCTCGCTATTAATTTTATTTTTGTTCGTCAATTGCTTTTTGTGCCAAAACAAAGTCACCAAAAGTGGCAGACCCATTATGAGGAATTTCTGGACGCGTAATGTATTGTTCTAACGAACCAACGTTGAGATAATTATTAAACAACAGCGTAAAGTATGCCCGCACTTTGCCTAATACTTCTGGGGTACAAACTCCACCACCCAAAACAATTTTGTTAGGTCGGAAAGTTACTGTCAATGAAACAACGGCCTGAGCAATATAGTAAGAAACAATTTCCCATGTTGGATCTGCGATAGGGGTATCTTCCCCTCTAACTCCGTTTCGGGCCTCAAACGTTGGACCAGAGGCCAATCCCTCTAAACAGTCTCCGTGCCAAGGACAAGTTCCTGGGAAATCAAGATCATCACGGTGCCGTTTTAACCGAATATGACCAAATTCAGGAGTACCGGTCACTCCAAGAAAATCGCCATTGATTACTGCTCCCATCCCGATTCCAGTTCCAATCGTAACGTAGGCCACCGACTTAATCTTTTCATCATTTTCGCGTGCCTTAATGTATTCACCATATGCTGACCCGTTCACATCTGTGGTCCAATACATTGGAACATCGAAGTTTTCTTTCATTTTGCCTAAGAAATCAATGTTGCTCCAACCTTGTTTAGGAGTTTTAATAATCCATCCATAGGTTTCTGAATCCCGATTAACATCAATCGGACCAAATGATGCAATCCCAAACGCATCAATATGATCAAATTTCTTAAAATATTTAATGGTTCGCGCTAGCGTTTCGTCCGGCGTAGTCGTTGGAAACTGGGTTTGGTCAACGACGTTGAAATTTTCATCCCCAACCGCGCAAACGAACTTGGTGCCACCGGCTTCAATACTTCCATATAACATAACTTCATCCTCCTTGGATGTGAACTAAGTGATTATTCTAATTATAAAACGGGGCAAACACGAATGCAATAACCTTTGTAACCGTTTACACACTTTGAATAATTAATCAACTATTTTTACCCACAGCCCCTTAAAGGCACTTTCTCGTTCTAGCTCATGATCAACTGGGAAATCAGCTGGACTAGAAAAATGATCCCGCTCGGTGATGGAACGTCCTTGTTGCTTAAAAGCTAACTGTGTTTGGCGACGGAGCTCTTTTAAACTAAGTTGGTTGGTCGGCGTCGTAATGAAAATATCTGCTTGAGCAGCCGCTAAATCTGCCAGTTGCGCCAGCAAAGCCTCCGCATCTTTTCGAATATTGAAATTACCTTTTTTGCTACGAAAATATGCTGGTAAGTTAATTGTAATCACTTCGAACCGAAGCTGATGTTTCTGCGCATAATTTAGGTAACCACGTAAATCCATAATTCGATTCTTCTGTCGACTTCCATCAAGCTGATTTACTTCCATTTCTGCTAGCAAATCTGTCTGAGCGCGCTGCTTCATCTCAATGTTTTCTGTTTGAATCGCCCCACCCAGTTCAGCAGCTGCTACCATGCCAGTTTGATAGAATAACAAATTCAAGACTGCTTTTCCCTGCGTGTTCTTCTTTAGCTGCTCGCGCACTGGTCGATATTCCAAGTATAGTCCTGGTCGGGCAGCCCCCAGCAATTGAATGGAATAATTGGTTCCTGCTTCACTAATCTTGACCGTCGTTTGCGGCTGCGGAGCTGCGCCCGGCACCGCTGTGATTACCGCCTGTGCGTCGAAATGGCGCAGTTCGTACAAATTTCGATACTCAGGCAATGCCTCCTCAAGCGCCGCTAACAAAAGGTGACTTTGTTGCTGGATTCCCGGATTTTCCCAGGTTACCAAAACTTCACCGGCAAAGTTATCAACCGTCATCCCACCGACTCCATCAGCGCTACCGTTAAATAAGCGAACTGCAGTAGATTCCTCAGCAGTAACCGGTTGGCGTTTTCGAAAAGCCCGTTTGAAACACCTTGTAAAGAACTGCTGGTCGAGCGTTTGTTGACTGTTTTTACTGAGCACCCAGCCAAGCTTGTGTTCAGTTGTTGCTAAATAAGCACTCGCTACCGGATGACCGTGGTTAGTTAGGATAACAAAGTCCCCAACTTGTGGTTTTGTAATCGGCGCTACCAAATCCTTGGCTTGGATCAGCGGATAGCCACCTTCAAATTTACTAGCGGCGGCACCTGTAATTTCAATTTCCTGCATAATTTCTCCTCATAAATTAGTTGTCACTTATATTATATCGTTGCCAGTGGCAAAATAGGAGAATTGGGGCAAAAAATGCTATAATTAAATAATTATTGCTAGTAAGGTTGGTTTAATTATGTATAACTATTTGGTTTTTTTCGATCTTGATGCAACTTTGTTTGATAATAATTCTGAAATCACCCCCGAAATTGCGACCGCCATGGATCAAATCCGAACAAACGGTGGTTTACCAATTATTGCTTCCGGACGTACTTTGTATGAGATTCCTGTAACCTTACAAAAAACTAAGATTGACACGGTAATCGCCTCTAATGGTGACTATGGGATGTACCAAAACCAAACCGCCTTTTCCCGTCGGATTAATCCGGATACCATTGATAAACTTGCAGCCTTTGCTGCTGAGTTTGGTAATTCGGTTACCGTTCTGGATCAGAGAGGCAAGGGATCAACAGCGCATGATGAATTACTTATCAAAGCTTGTAAACATGTTCATGCCCCCCTGCCAAAGTTAGTAACTACCAATTATTGGCATCAGCGCCCAATTGATATGATGTTTGTCACTAATACTAACCTTGATCAAGCCTATCAAGAAGCATTTGGTGCGGTCTTATCCTTTTACAGAAATTCACCCTTTAGCATTGATGTTGTTGACCACGGAGCCTCAAAAGCAACTGGGATTGAACAACTCATTCGCACGGAACAGCTAACTGGAATTCCAACCTATGCTTTTGGTGATGGAAATAATGACATTCCCATGCTAGACTACGTTGATCATCCGGTGGTAATGGGCAATGGCTTGCCCAACGTTAAGGAACATGCTGAATTTATCACGACAGCCAATACTAACCACGGCATTGTCAAGGGGTTACAACATTTTGATTTAATTTAACTTCCGCATATGCTATAATTATTATTGTCTCGTCTGGGGTCGTTATGGATTCGACGGAGATGGTTCGAGTTTGAACTGCACTTCGGTTGGCGGTACGATACACCGTCCAGTTTAAATTATAACTGCTAAAAATAATAACAATTCTTACGCCTTAGCTGCCTAAACAGCAGTCGACGTAGATCCAGCTAATCTTTCCCACGGGTTATCCCTGGGTCCTACCTATTAGTGGGATACGCTAATGACCCTCCACCTGAGGTTCATTAGAAGAGTTTAATCAGGCTAGCTTTTCAGGTTAGCCGTGGTTGGTGGCGCACTGAAAAGTGAACTTCAAGTTATTAACCTATGAGTGTAGACGTTCAAGGGGCGACATTTTCGGACGCGGGTTCAAATCCCGCCGACTCCATTTTTTACATCTTACCTATCATTATTAGCACGTTAAATGCTGGTATGATAGGTTTTTTTATTTAATACTTATATAACCATACGAAATGACAACTTTTAGTACTTAATAACAATAAATACATAGCAACGGTCAAGAATTTGTAACACCATTCTTAATTGAGTAGTGTTTTTTATTTTACGTATATGTTTACTTATTTTATTTATTTTGAATTTCAAACTTAAAAAAATAAGTAACGAGTAGCACAACGCTTAAAACTACTGGTATGACAAGCTTAATTAATGTTACTGGAATTTTTCAACCCATAACAAAGGCGGTAACATTTTCTAAATTATTTTGTTTTATTTACTATTTAATCCGTAATAGCTAGCTTATTTTTAACTTTGGCTATTGCTAATATCTACATTTAGGATTAAATAGTGTTCAAAATAGTAATCAAGAGATAACGAAATTTTAGCAGAGTATTAATCACTTAGCTAATTATGGGTATACAGTAATACATACTTTTTAATACCTGTTCTATCTGCCCTTATCGCTTATTAAAGCCTAATAATTATTTACCCATTAAATGTATGAATTTACATTCATGTATTTAAATTTAATCGCGCTTTTTATAGTGTGCAATTATATCGTTTGATGTGCTTAAATAATCACAACATTTTGCAACATCAAAACTAATAAAACATCTGTAATTGTTAAGCACTTTGTTGCCAAAAAAGTCAGGTTTTGCAAGGACATAAAGCCATGTTATTATTTATTTGTTTAACAGAATTACAAAGACCTATAATCGCTATTTTAATAGAACACAAGCACTAAAAAAAGAATGCATTCCAGCATTCTCAAAATTATTTACTATCTAATTCATTATCAAAGATATTTTTTATCATATTTGATACTTTTTTAGTATTATCAGTCAAATTATTATGGATCATTTCAATTTCTTTCATTTGACTATCAACGAATGATCTCATACTAGTGTCTACATACTTATATCTAAAAAATATTCTTAGTTTTCCCATTTCATCTATCATATTATCTGTTTCTACAATAATATTGTCATCATAAAATGGCATGTACTTTCTTTGAACTTTCGTAAACTCATTAAATGCTTCACAAAAATCAACGTCTCTTCGATTAATTTCCTTATTTTTCTCTTTTTCGTCTTTTGGTAAATTATTTTCAACAGTGGGAACAATCAACGTAGACATATCAACAGCAATTATTAATTTTTCGTTTAATTCTGAATAAATTTTCACTTTAAAGTCAAACATGTATTGAGTATTATGACCTATATTTGCTAAATCTTGTTTTATACTGCTTTGTTGGCTTACAAATTGTTCTTTAATATCTTCAAGTTCTTTTTTATCTTTGGCGTCTTGTTTGAGCCTAATCAATGAAAAAATTCCATTAATTATAGCTGTTGATAATCCACTTCCAATAATAATTTGCCAAAATTCATTCATATAATCACCTCTAAAACGATTATATCAAATTATTTTTTAGTATTTTTTTCTTTATATAACTTGCGTATGAATGGGTACTATTGATAATTATTATATTTACATGAAAATCAACTATCATAAATTTCTTTAGAAATTCACATAGCTGTCCACGTTTTAGTACAAGTATAATAAAAAGCTAACTTTGTAATTGCTTCAACCATTTCATCTTTAGATACACCGCTATCTTTAACCTTTTGTATACGGAATTTAAGTGATCCAAAATTTCTTGGCTTATTAAACTTATAACAGTAACTAAAATACAATTTTTGGGAGATAACTTATCTTCTCTTGACCATAATTTGACCAAATATAACATCATCATTCGTTTCAGCAAATTTAGGTGCAAACTCATCAAAATTATCATGTACCGCTATTTATTTTTAACCATTTCTATTCCCCTAATTTATTATATTATTCATCAGAAACCGGTTCTAATAATTTTGATTTTCCTTCGGTAATCGAAATATGTGAAAACCAGATATCTTTAGTAGCTCCATTCAATGTTTCGAGTGCCAGGTTCAAACGTCACATTTACGACACTTACATCTATATAATAATCATTAACTAACATGTCAAAAAAACTTTTTCAGGTGTGCAATAATTGACGAAAAAACATGGCAAAGCTTTGCAGTGTTTTATTGTAATATTTACCTGATGCTTAAGTTTATTTCAAATAAAAAAGACTACTGATAAAGTAGACTAATTATTTTATCCGATATAAACAAGTAGCTAAAATGCTTGAATATTTTTATTTTTTACTAAAAGTTGAAATTTTTAAAATATGATCAGCTTTTTCAATATTTTCCTGTAAGCTTAATTTTTTTTAGTTTCTTTTGGATGTCTAATTATATTATTCAGGAGTTTAAATTAATCTAATTATTTTAAAACAATATTAATTGTTTAGTTTGGATTATTTACCATGACTATAAGCTTTTAATTGTGTATCAATACATAATATATAAAATACATTATCAATTATTTTACCTATACATCTACAATCACTCCCTTTAAATCTAAAAATCCAATAACCCTTTTCACAATTTCTCAGACGATTCTTTTTAAATTCATTACTCATACTAAAATTAACCAATTTATCATCTAAATTTTCCAACCCTTTAAACTTATCTAATCCTAAAATCTTAATTTTTGACATTGAAGATAATTCAAATATTGAATCTAAAAGAGCTGATTTTTGAATTTTATTGCAATGCTTCAAGTTAAAATTTTTATC
>NZ_ALXG01000036.1:0-2800 GCF_000512295.1 Fructilactobacillus florum 8D | reverse complement strand
ATTGATGTAATAATTTATATCTCCTTTGATGAAATTTAAAAATGATATTTCATTATACAGAAAACCCCAAATATAATGTATTAGAAAAACCAGAAGCTATCTGCATATTTCAAATAATGTTAAAACGGTTCCCAGACTCATAAGTATAATTGAGCCTAACAAGCATAAAATTCCACAAACAACCCATTGAGGGATGTTAATGCCATCCTCTTAAAATAATTTTCAACCAAAAAATTATTAACTGTAGTTATTTTTAATGCTATTATTAAATAGTATATACTAAAAGTTAATATAATCGCTCGTTAGTCAAACTGGTTAAGCGTGAAACTGTTAGTTATAATCTTGCAAGAACTATTGAAAAGGTAAAGAAAATGAAATTAATCAAAAAACTTCATAATTTAATCAAGCATAATTATGAAAACGGCAAATATATAAATAAAAAATATACGTATAACAATACAAAAATTAATGTCTCTGACTATAAATTAGGGCAAAATAAAGCTTTAAGTGATTTTGACCACGGTAAGTTTTTCAAAATATATCCACAAACAATAATAGAAATTCTTAATTCATTATTTAAAGGAAAATTTGATGAAATCTTAAATTTCATCAAAGGATACAATGAAACCAAAAGTAATATAAAAAATAATAGTTAGTAATAATTGCCAAGCGGTTCAATAAAGTTTTGTTGTCTAATTTTGCGTTTGAGTTTAAAATTCACTAGTCAAAAAGCATTTTTTAAGTTAAAAAATGCTTTTTGACTATTCTCTTTTAGATAAAATTTTTCCTTGTGTTTCTTAAAATGCTACTTATATAGTAATTTTTATCACTTTAATTTAAAGCTAATTCTTTTTTCGCATTTTTAATTAATTTAATGGCTTCATTGAAGTCACTAAGATTAACCTCACACTTCTTACCGTCACGCTCTACTGCATGAGAACTTGCATAAATAACTATATTCAACAAATCGCCACCTGAAAATCCATCAGTATTTTCTAAGATATTGTTCATATCATCTGTAGAAAGATTAATTGGTAATTTTGCTGGAATTAATTTTTCTAATATAGCTCTTCTTGCACTTAATGAAGGTAAAGAAAATTTAATATTCCCAATAATTCTTCTTAAAAAAGCTGGATCGTAATTCTTTCCAAAGTTTGTAGTAAATATAGTAATCCCACTAAAATTATCTAATTCCAAAAGCATGACTGACTTAGTCAAGTTAACAGCATGATCAGTACTTTTAGTTACACTATCTAATCTTCTTCCTAATATCGAATCTGCTTCATCAAATATTAATATAGCATCTTCTTTTTTTGCTTCTTTAAATAATAATTTAATGTTTTTAGGAGTTTCACCAACGTATTTAGATTCAATCTCTGCATAGTTAACTTTAATTATCTTTTTTCCCATTTCTTTAGCAATAGCTTCAGCTGCAAAACTTTTGCCAGTACCTGGTAAACCATATAGGTTTATAACTGTTCTTCCTCCACTAGAATCTATTTCTCTAAGTCCAAATTTATTGTATAACAAATCATAATTATCAATTTTGGAAATTAAACTTTTGATTTGATTCAATACATCATTTGAAACAATTAAGTTTTCTAAACTTCTTTTAGGTTCTTCAACCTGAAAAGGCAAATTTGATTCTTTTAAATTTAGTGGTCTTGTTTTTCTCTCACCACTTCTATCAACTTTTGTCATACTTAGTATCTCTCCAATTATAATTCATTGTCTAGGGTCTCTTTGTTCTCTTCGATCCACTGATTTTCAAGTTTATCTACATAGCAATCAATTGATGCATGTAGGAAGTCTGGTAGGTCTGGATCTATTTTCTTAAATTTGTTTTTAAATTTAGTATCTACAAAATACATTTCATTTAATCCTCTTAGTAATTCTATACTTGGATCATAAAAATTACTGAGAAATTCATGCCATCTAATCATAATTTGTTGAACATTATCGCTATCTGGATCTTCATTTTTTAATTTTGCAAGATCTACAAAAATGTCATTACCTTCTTGTAAGATAGCATCTTTTTCTTTTTTACTGTAACTATTCCAGTTACGTTTAGACTGCTTTATTTCTTCATCACCATATCTGTTACTAATATTTTTTTCTAATTTTTCACTCATATTTACACTACCTAACTTAAAAATATGTTGACTTTATTAAAATCATTATTAGATTCATCTACAACAATGTATATTTAACATTATAATATTTTTTATCTTTCCCACCTAAAGCTCTTGACTCTGTTATCTCAGTACCATCAGTAACTATGTCCTTAATGTCGTCAGGATTAGTAACTGCAGTAGCAATTTGGACGTCATTATAATTAAGCCTTTTATCATCACGATTACCACTAACGGTTGGAGCAACAGCTACATCTTGAAATCCATTGCTTTTATCATCCTTTGTATATATAGCTCTATAATAACGCCCCTTAAATTTAAATGTCTTCCCTTCTTTAAAAGCATCTTTTCCAAATTTATCAGAATCAGCTTGATAAGCCTTATCACTTAAAAATCCATTCCAATTCTCCTGATAGTTTTCTTTAGAGGGCATATTTATCAGCTCTTTTCGTCAGTATTATAAATTATTTTAATATCATTAATATTAGATTTACCATCCTTAACAGGCAACTTATCAAACGTATCAAGATCAGGCTTCCATCCATCCATTCTATAAGTAAGTCTATGTTCACTATCATCTAGACCATTTATTATCATTGGAAATTCAACAGTTCCCATTGGTAAAACAAAATAGTTTCCAAATTTAATTTTTTTTACACCAGCATAAT
>NZ_ALXG01000035.1:0-3842 GCF_000512295.1 Fructilactobacillus florum 8D | reverse complement strand
CTTAGTAATAAACCTTGGAAAAAGATTAGCAAACCACGGAGTAAATATTTTAATCAAATACCACTGGTCATCCTTTTCTAACCAGGCGTATGGCGTTAGCCACCACTGGCAATCCGTGGGGCTAGCAGAACTTGTTTGATGATCTAAATTAAATCTTATCCCATATAATTTGGCATTGCCTTTTAGTGCCATTAATATTTCCTCCACTAACAATGTTATTAGGTGATATTTTTAGAGATGGAATTTCCGACTCCATTCCGAATCCGTTTGCTGTTCATCAATAACCGTTCGATGAACAGCCCGCTCCAACTGACCAAGATTTACTTCATTGTGCATGATTTCATGATCAACTTCGTGAATTGCTCCAAGATCAGCATCCTGATAACGACCATCTAGATATGAATTTGCAGATTTCAACGCCAACTGCTGCTCATGATTATGATGGAGTGAGATCCCCCAGCTTAACCCAATTAAAACGGTGATAACCGCCAGAGTAACGCTCCCCCAACGTAGTAAATCATATAGCCACTTGGGCATTGTTTTAATAACCTTATTACGGCGTTCGGATTCAGTCTGAGCCAACTTTAGTAAATAATCCTTAACCGCTTCCAAACTTGGTAATGATAAAATTTTTGCCGCAAATTTATTACTACCAATTAAATCGGTATCATTAATGATCTCATCAAATTCAACCTGCTTAACTACGATACTAATTATCATGGCCTTAATTTGTTTTAATTTTTCCGTGGAAGTAAGCTCTCTAGGATCAAGCAATTCACGAATACCACGGTGTGCCACTAATAAACGCTCGCCAGGTGCTACTAAAATGTTACGTGGATTCAAAAACATTATGAACCGATAATGTGGTAGTGCAATCAAATCAATAACGGCCAAGCTTAATTTTAATCGATCGATATAGCTGGCTTGACTAGCGGTATTTCTCAATGACATTAATTTACCGGGGTTTTGGTAAGTAAGTTTGTAAGAACCATCATCTTGATGCTCAATGTGACCCCGCAAAAATAAATTGGAGTCTAAGCTTAGATAATTATTGATTGTTACTAGGACATTTTCTTGCACTTGCTCGGCTGATAAATAAATTTCAATTCGATCAGTTAGATTGTTTAATTTCAGTTGCATTGTTCCGTTACTAATTTCACGCATCTTGGGTTCCCCCCTCATCATAATCAATCATAAAAACATCACCATCACTAATGGCATAATCCTTCAAGGGTAAGATAAAAAAACCGTTTTTGTTAACAACCCTGAGCTTATATGCATCATTTTTTGACAAACCTGCTTGAAAAATTACCGGAGCAATTAATTTTTTTAGTTCTTTGAGCGTTAAATTCCGAGAAATTCGCAAATCCAAGCTTCGCTGCTGAATTGGTTCCCTAATTTCCACATTAATATAATTACTCAACTACGTAATCCTTTCTTAAAAGACAAAAAGGAAGGAAACTCATCTTCAAGTTTTCTCCCTCCTGCAAAATAATAATGCTAACAATTTTTCTATAATACCATTTAAATTTAACTAAGTATTAAAAAATTGTCAAGCTTAATAATTTTACCTAAAATATAAAATCATTGGTTTGCTACGGTTAATTGCGCTTATCTTATGTAAATAAAAAACCTCATCAAATGATGAGGTTTTTTGCTTAATTTTAATCTAACTTATCTTGCGCTTTTTGAGCAGCAACATTCATGATATTCCAAGGACGATCGAAGCCAGGCTGGAAGAAAAAGTCTGCATAGGCTAAATCATCAATCGTCAGATGTTGTTGTAATGCCAACGAAATTGCATTGATATTAGCAGTAACATCCATTGTAGACATAATCTGAGCCCCCATAATGGTTCTGGTCTCAGGATCAAAACTTAGTTTGAAATATACTGGTGCATTATGTGATTCTGGAACAAATGGTGGTACCACTGTATCCTTAAGAAAGACCGATTCAATCTTTGCGCCAACTGTAGCTGCTGTTACATCTTTAACTCCCGTAGAAGCAAACTTGTAAGAAAACACATGCAAAGCAGACGAGCCAGAAACTGCCGTTGTCTTCCGCCGTTGTTCTTCAAGATTATAAGCAGCCGAACGCCCTTGACGACGAGCATTGGTTGCTAAAGCGATCAACTGTTTTTTACCAGTCGGTGCAAACTCTACTTCAGTTGCATCTCCAGCTGCAAAAATATCTGGCTGGCTTGTTTGTTGATATTCATTTGTCTTGATCATACCGTGTTCATCTAGATCAATCACATCGGCTAACCACTTCGTAGCAGGACGAATTCCCGCGGTTTCAATCACTAAATCGGCTGGCCAAGTACTACCGGTAGTTGAAATAACTGATTTAACGGCTCCGTGATCATTACCAACATATTCTTTAACCGACTGACTTAACCGCAATTCCACATTCTGTGCCGTTAATTCGTCTTGTAAAATGTCAGTAAATTCAGAATCAAGATAGGTTCCTAAGATGGTTGGATTCAGATCAATAATGGTTACATGCATGCCAGCCTTTGCAAACGATTCGGCAGCTTCGATACCAATATAACCAGAACCAACGACTGTCACATTCTTAATCGTTGGATCAACACTAGCTTGTTTCAGCTTGATTGCCCAATCACGGCCTCGCATGGCATAAACATTTTTCAGCTCTTTACCAGGAACGGGCAGTTTAAAGGGCACCGCTCCGACCGCCAAGATTAACTTATCGTATTCAGCCGTCGTATCTCTCCCACTCTGAACTTCAACGACCGTCATGCGATGAGCATCTGGATCAATCGCAGTTACCTCAGAATTAATGTGAACGTGAACACCCTTAGCTTCCATACCAGGAACGGTTGCGTAACTAACGGAGTTAACATCTTTTACAACTCCTTGAAGATATAGTTCCATTCCACATGATAGAAACGAAACAAAGTCTCCCTTTTCATACCAATCGATTTGAGCATCAGGGAAATCATGCAAAACCCCTCTGACAGCCTCATACCCACCGTGTGATGAACCAATAACAGCAACTTTCATCCTATTGGACCTCCTAAATTTTCTTGAGCCGGAGTATGTGCGTTAAAATTGTGCACAACCACAGTTCCTGTACTTATTATAAACTGATAATGCATAGAAACCAAGTGTTCACTAACTTTTATTCAAAAATTTTCCAGCCCATTTAGAGTACAATATGATTAGACTATTAATAAAGGAGAACATTAAAATGAAAAAAAGATGGTTAAGCGTTCCAATTATCTTAAGTAGCGGATTATTAGCAGGTTGTTCGTTTGTTAATCCTGGTGCTAACCGACAATCAAAATCAACCAATCAGAAAACCACCTCGCAACCCGTAAAGGCTTCTTTTGAAAATAATATTCTAAAAACAAATCAGGCCACGATTAAGATTACGGCAGTTAAAACCACACGACCCAATCAAACCTATCCGCAACCAATCATTACTTTTATTTATAAAACTACCAATAATGGGTCCACTTCGATCACACCACAAAGTACTTGGAAGAAATCGTTTAACGCTCTACAACAGGGAAATCAATTACCAACGACAACCCTTAAAGATCCCAGTATTCCTGATAACAACCAGCGACAACTTCAATCGAATCAATCGGTAGAAAATGCCACCAGTTATCAGCTAAAAAACCAAACTGATCCAGTCACGCTTCAAGCAACCATCTCTAAAAGTGAGCAACCTTTTTCAGATTCAAAACAACAAAATTTAGACACCATCACGCTGGGTTCCCAAATTTATAACATTAAACAGTAATTAAATAAAAAAAATCTATCTCAAACGAGATAGATTTTTTTATTTTTACCAGTAACTGTGTGAAGCACGGAAGT
>NZ_ALXG01000034.1:0-14741 GCF_000512295.1 Fructilactobacillus florum 8D | reverse complement strand
TTTATCGGTGGCTTTCGCACCATAAGTAGCGGGATCATTTGAAACCGCTTCGCCTGTATAAATCTTAACGTCATGTCCAGTGATACTTTGTTGATTTGCTAATCCATAATTCCAAACCCAATTACCGGGAAAGGAGTTAGTGGGGGTCTCACTAGTTTGATAAGAAGGAGAATCCATGTTAACCCAATTGCTGTAAGCTACCTTTCTGAGTTGCCCGTCATATTCAAAAGTTTCATTTACAAATGGAGTCGCCATCGAACTGTTACTCAAATCGGTATTGAATCCGATCCTCAACTGACTCAAAGAACTAGTTCCCGAAAACATTGATTGGCGAATTGCACGGGTCGAATCAAAATTAGATAAATCTAATTTTTTTAAATAATAATCACTCCAAAACATTTCCTGCATGGTGGTAACACGACTAGTATTAAAATTAGATAAATCTAGTGTCTCTAATGAATTGTTAACAAAAAACATTCCCGACATATCAACAACATTACTTGTATCAAAACTAGACACATTTACGCTAATTAACGAAGACATCACACCAAACATCGATCTCATTGAAACTACTTTACTAGTATTAAAACTAGATAGATCCAAACTAGTAACTTTTCTTACATCTCTAAACATATACCGCATTGTCGTCACTTTTTGCGTATCAAAAGTTGATAAATCAAGTGACTCTAGCGATATGTTGTTTGAAAACATACCGTACATGTTAGTAACTTGTGAGGTGTTTAGGTTATGCATATTATCAAATTTAATTAAATTAGAAAAATCTGCTAATAGGTTACTGGAATCCTGGGGAGCCTCCACCTTGGCTGCAAAATTAATATATTTAACCTGATCTCTAAAGTTATCGATTTCGCCACGATTTAACCCACTACCTAAAACCCCACCTTGATCAAAGGTTAACGTTTCGCCATCAAACGTCCAATGTGCCGTACCCCAAGTTCCAGTCGTTGGTTCGCTGGGCGTTGCTGCCAATGAAACCACTGGAGAAGTTGCTGCGGATGGTGCTGGAGTGGTTTCGGTCGCCGCCTCGGTTGGTTTTTCATCATGAACCGTGGCGGTTGGCTCAGCTGAAGCTTGCTCAGGACTTGGTTTCGTGGCATTGGCATCATTAGTTGCCGGTAGTTGGTTCGTTTCTTGAGTTGACACAGCCGGTTGTTCGGATTCCGCTTGCTGTGGTGGGGTGTTTGATAAATTAGCATCCCCTGCATCCGTTTTAGTTGGCACTGGTGTGGTATCCGTCATCGACTGCGCTGCAGTGGCTGTTGATTGTTGCCCAGTTGCCGGTTCGTTAACTGGTGCTGGTTCGGCATCCGTCGTTGATTTGGTTGCTTCATCAGAAGTAGCAACAGCCGAATTAGCTTCCGTAGTATCTGCTTGAATCGTCTGCTGACCTAACCAAATCCCACCGGTCAAAGTCAACGTTGTTACTGTCGCAAACATCCAATGCTTGCCCGCTTTATACATTTTATAATGGTGCTTTTCTAAATTATTCATATTAATCCTCCCTTAATTCGAATTGTTTTAGCCTTAATTATAAAAGCAAGAGCATATTAAGCATATGTTCTTGTTTTAGTTTATTTATTAATGTATCGGAGATAATAACTTTCTAATTAAATTTGATTAACTGGAAAGTTAGGATCATCACCATGCAACACCTTGACAATATCATGGGCTGCATCAACCGCCATTCGTTGCTTGGTTTCAACCGTATTGGAAGCAATGTGCGGAGTTAACAAAACGTTCTCCAACTGCACCAGTGGATCTGAAACAGGTAGAGGTTCGTGTTCAAACACATCCAATGCGGCACCAGCAATTTGTCCCGTCTGAAGGGCCGCCACCAGATCATCTTCCACTAAAATACTTCCACGAGCCATGTTAATCAAATAGGCGTCATCTTTCATCATAGTAAATTCCCGTTTGCCAATCGAATGCTCCGTTGCAGGAATAGCAGGCAAATGAACCATCACGTAGTCAGCCGTCTTAAACAACGTATCACGGTCAACCAGCTCGACACCTTCAGTTGGTCGTGAGGATGGATCCACTGCAATTATTTTGACTCCAAATCCCTGCAATTTAGCCGCGACCTGATGACCAATTCGACCAAAACCAAGAATTCCAACCGTTTTACCCTCTAAATCACGACCAAGATGGTTTTTTCGATAGTTCCAATGACCATCATGAAGTGCTTTGGAATCCTGATAAAGGTTCTTACTGATCGCTAAAAGTTCAGTAATAGCGGTCTCAGCCACGGAACCAGACAGTGCAGTTGGAGTATTAACTACCTGAATTCCACGCTGCGTAGCGGCTGCAACATCAACTGCATCATATCCCACCCCGTTTCGCGCAATTACTTGTAGGTTCGGCATGGCATCCATGATCTCCGCATCAAATGGCTGCGTCCCGATCAAAACAGCATTTGCAGCTGCTCCTTCACTCATCATCACAGCTTTGTCGCGACTGGTTCCGACGATCACTTGCAACCCAGCTTCTTTTAAGATTTCCTTGCCAACTGCTGGGATATCATCTGGTAAATAAACAATTTTTTTGGACATAACTATACTCCTTTTTGTGCAATCAAAAATTCCTGAAGTTGAGTGGGGGTTGGATAACCATCGTTATCACCGGGAGTTTGCACTTGCAAAGCCCCCACAGCATTGCCCCGCTCTACAGCTGCTTCTAGACTCAGCTGATCAAGTAATCCGGTTATCAAACCGAGTGCAAAACCATCACCAGCTCCGACTGTATCAACTACTTTGGCTGCCCGAAAACCTGGGATAATCTTGCCCTGTTTGTCTCCCTTGTTTTTTAGGTAGGCTCCCGCTTCCCCTAATTTAACAACCACCGTCCGGGTTTGGTCGCCATTGTGCAGGTAAAAATCCGCAATTGTTTCTGGGTCATCGCTGCCAACCAAAATTTTACCCTCGTTAATCCCCGGTAACACAATTTGACCAAAACGAGCTAACTGATTAATTGTTTCAATCATCTGTGCCTCGGAGTCCCACAATGCTGGGCGCAGATTAGGATCAAAGGTAGTTAGAATCCCGTGTTCTAGTAATTTAGTAGCAAATTCCTCAAACGTAGCTAGCGCGAGTCGTGAGATCGCCGGAAAAATCCCCGAAAGATGACCAATTTTAACCCCAGAAAAATCGATTTCGTCAATCACCGCTGGTTTCAGGTGAGCTGCGGCCGAATTCTTCCGAAAATTAAACGTCTGCGGATCCCCCTCAGCAACCAGCTCCTTGAGTTGAAAGGCCGTCCAGTTATTCGGATCGGACTCAATGTAAGTAGTTCCGACTTGATGATTTTTAATGTTTTTAATCGCAAAATCACCTAACGGATCTTGCCCGACTTGCGAAATATACTCAGTTGAATGGCCTAGCCGAGCAGCGCCAATTAACACATTCAATTCCGCCCCACCTAGCAATTTATAGTAATCAATACTGTCAACCAATCCTGCTCCTAAATCTTTAGAAGCAAAAGTTACAATTGGTTCGCCTAAAGTTAATAGTTCCGTCATCAGTTTGTTCTCCTTCGTTACTTAGTGGCCAAAAAATACATACACCAACATGACATTAACCGCGGTAATTATCCACATCACTGGTACGCCGGTCTTGAGATATTCTTTACTGCTCAATTTTGAATAGGTTAAAGCCCAAGTATTCCAAGATTGAGTTAGATCAATTGAAACCGCCATGATGCTTACGGTATAGAATAGTGGTAATAAAAACATGGGATTAAAGTAGCCCGTGGCTGCTAAAACTGAAGCCGTAGCAGCTCCTGCTCCCCATACGTGCAACGGACCACGAAAGAGTGCTAACGGTGCTAATACTGCAAACAAGAGCGCTAATATCAATGGATTATGGGGCAAGATCACTTCAATCAAACCTTTAAAATGTGGCACATTAATTGTGGCAGCTCCAACGAACATGATAAGCGCTAGTAGGAAAATAATCAGCCCCGCAATGTCATTAACTGCGCGTACCGTGGTCTGATTAACAAAATCAACCAGTCCATGAAACGTTTTCATCTTACCGGTCAAGAGCAAGGCAATTAACGTCGATAGTAGCAGTGCGGGAATGGCATCCCACTTAAAAACTAAATTGAAAATTACCGGTAGTAGTGGAATCACATACGTAATTGGATTAACTCGAGGAACAGCTGGGGCACCTGCTTTTGCTTCGGCTAATTCCTCGATGGCTCCGCCCTTAATCTGGCGCCGATGGATTAGAATAAAGATAATAATCCCCACGGTTTGAACCAACATTGCCGTAATCCCAAACATCAAATATTTTCCAGAATAACTAACGGACGGAAAAAAGGCCTTAATTTGATTAAAAAGCACTACGTTGAGGTACATTGCTCCTCCAATTGCCATTGTAAAAATTGGAATCGCTAATCTTTTTGGGACTCCGATCGACAACAGAATGGGAATTAGAATAACCCCGATTGCCATTACCGAACCAACCCCGTATGCCGATGAAAAGATCAATACCGTAACTAATACAATCATAATGGTAGCTAAGATCGGAGCTTTACGACCAACTTTTTCAGTCTGAGCTGATATTGAACCTGCAATCCCCGTCTCTACTAAAACCCGACCAAACCAAGATCCAAAAATAATATAGATAATGGTGGGTCCATAATTCAACGCCGGTTCAGCAATTACCTTTTGCATGACCGTATTGAAAGGAATTAATCCGATAACGGACCACAGCACTGCCATGATGAAGAAACCAACGGTAAGATTCCCGCCCTTCATGATGTAGTAAATGAACGCCAAAAAGGTAATTAGTAACAGTGTACTAATGATAATATTTGTCATCGTCAATCTCCTTCAGTAAGCTTCGCAATCCCTGCTTCTAAAACAGCTTGGGAGGCCGTTGGATACTCCAAAGCCACCGGAACGTCTTGCGGTAATTGCTGAAGGATCGTTTCCCATGATAGCTCACCGTCACCTAATGGAACCGTCACGGTTTGTTTCCCGCTGCCAAGACAATCTTTCAGATGAATATAACTCACGTGGTCAGTCAGCATCGTTGCTGCTTGCAGTGGATCTTCATCGACATAGCACCAATTACCCAAGTCATAAACATAGCCAATTTGCAATCCATGGCGCCGGGCGGCATCCAAAAAGTTGACAATCGCTGCCAAACTTCCGGACTGTTGCGTCTGATCATTTTCAACATTAATCTGGTCAACTAATCGCCCATAGTGTTCCAGCTTGATGAGTTGTTCGGTCTTAAATCCTTTAAATTCACCGATGTTAAATTTAATGGCATGAATTCCTAATTGTTGAGCCTCTGTAAAGTAAGTCGTCAACTTAGCGTTTAACTTGCCTCCAATAAATAATTCATCCGGAACTGAATAAAACAAAGTTAAGCCATGTTGTTCTGCGTAAGCGCGAATCCCTTTGATTTCACCCGGGATATTTTTGAAAAATTCGCGGCGAATTTCTACATTAGTAATCCCCAAACTAACCGCCGTGTGCAGCATTTCTAACTGCAACTCACCTTGAGCCCTGGCATTAGCGAAGACCAAATTGTTTAAAACTAGTTTGTTCTTTTCCATGATGTGTACCTCTTCCTATTTTTGTAAACCGTTTTCGGAAACCGGTTTACAAAAATAAGTGTAATCGCTTTCATGGATATTGTCAACTTTTTTATTGTATAATGCGAGTATGATGAAAAAGACAACTATTAATGATATTGCAAAAGCAGCCGGGGTATCTAAAACCACCGTCTCACGCTATCTAAACCAAAAATATGCCAACATGTCGGAAACTACCAAAAACAAAATCGAAGCTACCATCGCCAAACTCCACTATCAACCCAACCGTAACGCCCAAAGTTTGAAAACTAATCAATCTTATTTATTGGGAGTTTCCGTAGCCGACATTTCCAATCCATATACTCCCCGCCTGCTCAAGGGGATCAATGACTATTTGCAGTCAACGCGTTATCAAATCATGATTATGGATGCTGATAATTCCGTCCAATTAGAACAAGCCAACATTCAAAAGCTGCTACGTGATGAGATCGATGGATTACTACTGCAACCGCTCAACAATCAAGCAAAAAATTATGAACAACTGATTGCCTCCGGCCTGCCAACCATTCAAGTAGACCGCTATTTGGAAACTAGTAACTGGTCAGCCATTGTTTCTGATAATTTTAAAAAAGCTGCCGAAGTTGGTGCCCTCATCCAAGCACACCACTACCAGCATGTGATTGTCTTGACAAATAGCATCCAATATATCAGTAGTCGAAAAAATCGCTTGTCCGGCTTAAAAGCCGCCCTTCAAACTAGCAACATCAATATTCAGGTTCTTAACGTAGATCAAGAGCAGGACTGGCAAACGATTTTAGTGACTGCTGCTCAGCAAGATCAAAAGACCGTCATCTATGCTCTAAATGGTTCCCTGCTATGGGAGACAATTCGAACGCTGCGCTCGGCAGAAATTGATTTTCCTACAGATGTTGGTTTACTGGGCTATGATGATAGTGGTCTGGCTGATTTAATCACTCCTGGGATTACATCAATTATGCAAAACCCCCATCAGATTGGAAAATTAGCGGCTTGTAAATTGGTCAAACTGATTGACAATCCGAAAAAAACAAAAACTGAAAAAACTGAAATTCCAACTTCATTAATTGAACGTGCTTCTCTATGATCACCGTTTAAAGTAACCAAATGCAAAAACCGATGTCCCTAATAGACATCGGTTTTTTTAATTTTAAATTCTTTAGCATGCCGAATGGAACCAAACGTAGCTAGACCTTGATTTATCAAAGCTAAACACAACTGTCATTATAATTTTACAATTATCATTTTAAATGATGTCGTTTTGTTTTGGTAATGCTACAATTTAGTTGACTTTATAACTAGGTTCCTCGGGAGGAAATCATGACTTATCAAAACGTAACAATCATCGGCGGTGGGGTCCTTGGAGCTCAAATCGCGCTTGTATCAGCTTTGCATGGTAAAAACGTGACCATCTGGGGGAGAAAAAATCAATCGTTAGACAAGGCTCGGCAGCGAGTGACTTTATATTCACAAGCCGCTACTAAATTTTTAAAGCTCTCTCATCAACAGCTTGAACAATCATCAACAAATTTGCATTACCTTACGGATTTAGAGACTGCCGTTGCAAATGCTGATTTAGTAATTGAATGCCTCCCCGAAAATCGAGCTTTAAAACACGATTTCTTTAAGAGGTTCGCACAAATCGCCCCTCAAAAGACTGTCATAGCAACCAATACCTCAACCATGCTTCCATCTGAGTTTGCTGAAGATACTGGTCGCCCAACTAAGTTTTTGGCATACCACTTTGCTAATGAAATTTGGAAATACAATACAGCTGAAATCATGCCCCAAAGTCAGACTGATCCACAATTAATTGATACTTTTATCGCCTATTCGAAGGAGATTGGCATGGTTCCGTTGGTAATCCATAAGGAACAGGCGGGTTATTTACTGAACTCCATGTTAATTCCCTTTTTACAAGCTGCTTTAAACCTGTGGGGAACTGACGTTGCAAACTTTCAAACCAATGATAAAACTTGGATGATCGCCACTGGAAGTGCAATTGGTCCCTTTGGCTATTTAGATCTGATCGGCATTCGGACTATCTTAGCCATCGGTGAAGCAGATGAGCAAACTGATTTATCCCAACCCGTCTACACCAAGATTAAAAATATGCTGGCAGCTGGCCATATTGGGGTGGAAACTGGGCAGGGATTCTATACCTATCCGCACCCCGCCTATCAACAAGCCGACTTTTTAAAATAATCAGCGAACTAACTTTGCTGTTTGCTTAAATTTAGCAATCAAAAAAACGACCCATCAAAACGATGGATCGTTTTTTATATAACTATCTTAAGAAGGCAGTTACTGCGGCAGCACCAATGATCAATGCTAGCCCAATTAACGTCATAACCATTTCTTTAGATGTTTTCTTCTGATGCAACATGTAAATCCCTGTCAAAGTTGCTAAGACTACACTTACCTGCGAAATTACGAAAGCATTTGAAAGTCCCAACATCTTAGGTTGTGCAGCAATCAGATATGATAAAGCAGCAATTCCAAACAGTAATCCTGCAAAAATCTGTTTATAAGAAACTGCTTCCTTGAAGACATTTTCTTGATTGATTCGCATCAAACTATAAACTACCGCAACCAAGACCATTCCGATCGCCTGTGGTAAAAAGGCTTGTAAACCAGTCATTTCTGGCGTGCTTGGCAAAATTCCCTTCGCCCAAGTTAAATTACCAGCCTGTGGGGCTGCCGAGTATAACCAGTAACCGATAACCCCGATTAATTGGTAAATAACGGCCTTTTTCAAGGCATCGACATTTGTATTTTCTTTATTTTCAGACCAAGTCGTCAAAGTTGCTCCAATAATGATAACGATTAGAGCAAGAATTCCTAAAACCTTGTTCAGAGCACCTGGCCAACTGCTCAGGGCAAAAGCACCCCATAGCGCAGTTACAATCAGTTGAAAAGCAGTGGTAATTGGCATTACCCGTGAAGAACCGATCAAAGTATAACCCTTAAAGGCCATAATCTGACCGAAGCCCCAACCACATCCAGATAGAATCCCGTAAACTAAGTTCCATCCAGTTGGGAAAGCACTACCAGAGACAAAGTACACAACTAATGCGACGACCAAGGCTCCAATCGTAGCACCCAAAATCTGATTAGAAGGTTTCCCTCCAATTTTAGATGAGACTGTGGGGAAAAATCCCCACCCAATAACTGGAATAATTCCAATTAATAATGCAATTCCTTCCATCTTTTTTCCTCCATTGACCGCAACGGGTCAGTAAATTATTTCTGAATTAATTATAAATCATTTTCATTTTATCTGAAAGCGATTTCATGAAATTAGTTAATTTTTCTTCCGCTAGTTTGGAATAAAGGCTGTCAAGGCTGCTGCAACCACAATCAAAGCCAATCCTAGCAAGGTGACTACCATTTCTCGGGGCGTCTTAGTTTGATGAAGCCAGAAAATTCCCGTCAAGGTTGACACAATCACGTAGGCCTGTGAAAGCACAAAGGCGGTCGATAGTCCTAACATATTGGGCTGCGTTGCGATGAAATAGCTAAGTGCTGCTAGCGAAAGCACTACTCCAGAAATGATCTGTTGATAAGAAACCCGTTCCTTAAAAGCATTTTCGTGTTTAAGTCGTGCCAGGCAATAAATTACTGCCGCCACAACCATTCCAATTCCCTGTGGCAAGAAAACCGTAAGTCCACTTAGATTGATGAAGCGGGGTGCTGCTGAATAAAGCCAGTAACCGGCTGATCCAATCAACTGGTACCCAATCGCCACGCGCATTTTGTGCACACTAGCGGCTTGGCGATGCTGTTGCCAAATGGTTAGATAAGTTCCCACCACGATGATTAACAATGCACTGAAACCCATGATTTTTGCATCTAGGCGAGCCCAATTTCCAAGGAAGAGCACGCCCCACAACGTATTGATTACCATCTGGACACCGGTATGAATCGGCAAAACCCGTGAAGAACCGACTAGTTGATATCCTTTGAAGCCCATAATTTGACCAAAGCCCCAGCCCGCTCCCGACAAGCTACCCACTAACAAGACCATCCCCGTCGGCAATGGTAAATGAAAAAGGAAACTAACTCCCACCCCAGTCAAAAAACTGCCGAGCGTAGCTCCTAGAATTTGGTTGGTTGGTCGACCGCCGATTTTACTCGCAATCGTTGGAAATAAACCCCAACCCAAAATTGGAAATAATCCAACTAAAAGTGCGATCAGATTCATTTATTCGTGCTCCTTTTGATCATGGTTAGCCTGCGGTTGAAAACTCTGAGCGGCCTGCACGGCTCGCCGCCATCCTCGCAATCGTCGTTGCCGGACTGGTTCCGTCATTTTAGCTGTGAAACATCGTCCCGTAGTCGTAATTTGTTGGACTTCATCCACATCCTTCCAAAAACCGGTTGCTAGTCCACTCAAAACAGCGGCACCCCAAGCCGTAGTTTCCTCATCACTAGTTCGTTGCACTGGCTTAGCCAGGATATCCGCCAAAAATTCCATTAAATAAGTATTCCGACTGGAACCACCATCTGCTCCGAATTGGGTAATCGCAAGTTGCGTAGCTGTTTCCATCTCATCAACAATATCCTTAGTTCGATAGGCGATTGATTGTAACGTAGCTTGCACCAGTTCGTTAGCTCCAGTCGCCTGTGTCATGCCAAAAATTGCTCCTCGCGTTTTCGTATCCCAATAAGGTGCCCCCAGTCCAGTAAAAGCTGGCACTAGGTAAACATTACTCTGCGGGTCTGCCTCATTAGCCGCCTTACGCGAGGCTGGAACATCCTTGATCAACCCCAGTTCATCACGCAACCACAACAATGCCCGCCCGGCCGTGAAAATGGTTCCTTCTAAACCGTAGCTCACCGTGCCATTCATTCCATAGGCAATTGTCGTCAACAATCGATCGGCATGCTTAGCTGGTTGCGTGCCCGTATTCATCATGATAAAAGCACCGTCGCCATAGGTTCCTTCTACCATGCCAGGGGTGAAACTCATCGAACCGACTAACGCGGCCTGTTGATCACCAGCTAGGCCAGCGATTGGGACCTGCACACCGTAAAATTGGTAGTTCTCCGTAAACCCATAAACCGCATCGCTAGGTTGCACCTTTGGCAACATCGTCCGTGGAATGTTCAGCATCCGCAAAATATCAGCATCCCACTCCAAAGTATGGATATTAAAGAGCATCGTCCGGCTGGCGTTGGTATAGTCGGTTGCGTGAATGCGACCGGCCGATAGCTTCCACATCAACCAGGTGTCAATTGTCCCAAAAAGCAGGTCGCCTGCCTCGGCCCGGGTTTGTGCTCCTGGAACCTGATCTAAAATCCAACGAAGCTTTGTCGCAGAGAAATAGGCATCAATCACTAAACCCGTTTTTTCTCGAATAACCCCCGCTTTCCCATCCTGACGGAGTTGATCAGCCAAATGATTGGTCTGTTGTGAAAGCCAGCCAATTGCCGGATAGATGGGCTTGCCGGTATTGCGATCCCAAACTACGGTCGTTTCGCGTTGATTAGTAATCCCAATCGAATGAATCATCTCTGGATGAATCTGAGCATCAATCAGCGCGGCGGCAATCGCTGAAAGCACGGAACTCCAGATAACATCCGGATCTTGTTCGACCCACCCCGAATGGTTATTGATATGTGGAACTGGTTTCATGCTTTCAATCACTTTTCGACCATCATGATCATAGATAACCGCTCGCGTACTACTAGTTCCCTGATCAATGGCTAAAATGTAAGGTGCTGAAGTTGTCATGGTAACCCCTTTCGTCAAAGCTGCTCGCATTATCATAACACGGCGACCCTGTTTCGAAAAAAATGGTGCAGCTAGACTCAAAGTCTAACTACACCACCAAGCTAATCTTAACGTTTAATTTCAACCTTAATGTCACAATCGAGATCTGCGGGCTGAAGTTGTTCTTGATAGGTAAAGGCTGCTTCCTTGAAGTAGTGCTTCATCTCATCATTAATCACCTGCAATGACCGTGGATCATTGTTTTGTTGCTTGATTAATAACGTATATTCCTTAGTATCCTCATCAACATTTTCAAAGTCGTACAGGACATCAACGGTATTTAAAATTTCTTGAATTAATTGTCGTTCCGTCATTTTCATGGACTAAATCTCCTTCAAAACGTTTGCCTTTAGCCTATGACACTTTTAGATTTTTGTAAACACCAGCCGCTCCGTAGTTTTCTGAGTCATGCTATAATTAAAGTACTATAACTATTGCGAAAGAAGTGAAATCATGGAAAATAAGCGTGTTTTACCACTTGATTCAGTCGACAATCCTCGCGAGCTTGGTGGCTATGAAACCCGTAATGGGCACCGCGTCAAGTGGCAAAAGCTGATCCGAACCGGCAGTCTCGGTCGTTTAACTGCTACCGATTTGAATTATCTGGAAGCTTACGGAGTCCGTGCTGACGTCGATTTGCGTTCAAAACCAGAGGTAAACGCAGCCGGTGACCAACTCGCAAACAGCAACATTGTTTACCACTTTACCCCGGTTTTTAACGAAGATCGCACTGATAATTCCCAAGATCCCCGTGATTTCCGTAAATTATTAGAAAATGACCCTCATTATGGACATGATCACATGGTAAATACTTATGTCCAAATGATTAGTAAGAAAGAACCCCGCCAAGCTTTTTATCATCTTTTTCAAACGCTTTTAAACAATGATCAGGCGGAGGATGCCATTTTGTTCCATTGTACGGCGGGCAAGGATCGAACTGGAATGGCTGCTGTCTTTATTTTGGCAGCGCTTGGCGTTGATGAAGAAACGATTAAACATGATTATCTCCTAACTAATGAAGTGGTTCGTGATATTATCGAACAAAAGGTCGCCGATGTAAAACAGGCGGGCTTTTCTGACCAAGCGGCTGAGAATCTCCGTGCCCTTTATTGCGTTGACATCGATTACTTAAATGCAGCCCTCGCTGAAATCAAGCAACGCTATGGTTCAATGGATAATTTTTTGCACCAGGGAATTGGCTTGTCAACGACTGACCTCACCAAATTACGACAACTTTATCTCGAATGACTAGCCAAACTAAACAAATTTATTTATAATACGTAGCAAGAGTGTGAACTGAGATGTCAGAGAATTGGCGGTTGCTGCAAGCCATGCAGGTTCACCTCTCAAATTACAACTTTAACCTAAATTAAGTGCAGGTCAACCGACCTGAAAATGGGTGGTACCGCGCGTCAGCGTCCCAATAGCGTTGCTATTGAGACGCTTTTTATTTTGTTAAAAGGAGACCAACAATGGATATTTTAACCGATCTACAATGGCGAGGCGCCATTAATCAAGTGACTGACTTACCCGGACTAACGCAGGAACTTCAGGAACACCCGATTGCCCTCTACTGTGGGGTTGATCCCACGGGACCCAGTATGCACATTGGTCATCTAATTCCCTTTATGTTGATGGAACGTTTCGCCAGAGCCGGTAATTACCCGTACATTGTCATCGGTGGGGCTACTGGCTCAATCGGCGATCCCAGCGGTCGTGCAACTGAACGGCAGTTGCAAACCAAACAGCAGGTGCAGGCTAATGTCACGGCACTCACCAAGCAAATGCAACAATTATTTGGAGCTAATTCAAACATCAAAATTGTTAACAACTATGACTGGACTAAAGATCTTAGTTTGTTGGACTTTCTACGCGATTACGGAAAACATTTCAATGTCAACACCATGTTAAATAAAGAAGTCGTGGCTACTCGGTTAGATCAAGGAATTTCTTTTACTGAATTCACCTACCAAATCCTTCAAGCCTACGATTTCTTAACGTTGAATCAAAAGCATCACGTTCAGCTTCAAGTTGGTGGCGCCGATCAGTGGGGAAATATCACAGCGGGAATTGACTTAATTCATAAGTTAGTCGGTCGAAAACAGCCGGTCTTTGGATTAACTATTCCTCTCATGCTCAAGGCAGACGGCACCAAATTTGGCAAAACTGCCGGCGGAGCGGTGTGGCTCGATCCCCAAAAAACCACGCCCTACGAATTCTATCAATTTTGGTACAACCAAGATGATCGCGATGTTGTAAAATACCTAAAATTTTTCACCTTCTTGAGCCACGCAGAAATTGATGAATTAGCAAAAAAAGTTGAACAAACGCCATGGAAACGGGACGCCCAACGCGCCCTTGCTGAAAACGTAACTGAATTTGTTCATGGTCATGCTGCCGTAGAAAATGCTGAACGAATCGCTCAGCTACTCTTTACGAATAATCTCCAGAAACTGACCGCAGATGAAGTCCAGCAAGTCTTTCACAGCGTACCAACCACTACCATTGCAAAAACTCCCCATAATTTAGTCGACCTGTTATTAACAATGCAGGTTGAAACTTCTAAACGGCAGGCGCGCGAAGATATCAAGAATGGGGCCATTCGGATTAACGGCATTAAAATAACTGATACCAATGCTCAAATTGATCCTCAAAGTAATTTTGACGGTCGTTATTTAATTGCGCAACGTGGTAAGAAGAAACATTTTCTGGCACAAGTCCAATAATGACTTAAAAAAAGAAGGACGACACCCTAATGGTTGTCATCCTTCTTTTTTTCTTTGAAATTAATCTGCTGCCGTCAGGGATGCTTTAATGTCAGCTAACGACACCTCTCCCTTTAGGTATTTTTGATACAGTGGATTTGCATCTGCTTCCGTTTCATCTTGGCGAAAATCATAATTTTCGATAATCATTTCTAAACTTTTTTGGTTCAGATTAGTCATCCCGGGCTCGTTTAAATAAGAAGATAACCAAATCGAATATACGTTTCCCAAACTACTTTTATTGATAATTTGCGGATCCAAGTAACTCGGATCACCGTTTAAGAGGGCCACTAAAACTCGAAAATCTTGACTATTTTTAGTTTCATCACGAGTAGTCCCAATCGTAGCAATTTCTTTTTCTAAAATACGTTGATTAAGTATCTGGCGTTTTTTAATTTCTGGCATTAGTCATAAACTCCTGTTTAGTCTACATTCCGTTTAACTAACCAGTGAACCTGGTTATCTAATTTTACCACACCATTTTCATCTAGACACTAATGAAAAACCCACCTAGTCGGCACGTGCCGAACTGGGTGGGTCTCATTAAAATTTAATTTATAAAAATTTTGTTTACCAGTAACTGTGTGAAGCACGGAAGT